>NZ_JBGVMC010000180.1:0-1357 GCF_045124615.1 Succinivibrio sp. | reverse complement strand
ATGCCGTTTTGTGTCATAGTCGGATAACCTAACAGACCACTAGCAGAATTTAATAATACGGCATTACCCTTTCTTGATGCTCCATTGTTAACAAGGATCATATTTTCATCATCTAATATGAGTTCTGCTCCGATCTGTTTAGCGCACTGTCTAGCCTGTTCAATAGGTGATCCCTCAAAAACAGCGTTTTTGATTGTTCCTGTTACACCTTCATTTTTAAAGGTAAAACCGATTTTTTGAGCCTGCATCTGAATAAAGGAGGATGCCTGCTGAGTGCCATTAACAACATTCTGTCCCTGCGCTGTGACCGCTCCAAAAAAGCCGATCTGACTTTCTATGTTAAATTTCACATCTGGCGCACTGTTAAAGTCTGCACTTGCTCTGGTAATTGTTCCTGCATAGATCTGATTGTAGCCGTTGTAATCATCCCCTGCGTAGATATTGATATAATTTCGCCTTACAAATAAAGGGTGCATACATAAAGTAGATAACTGCTCCATTACGTCAAGAGGTAAACCGTAAATCGTTGCGCTTGCCTTGCCAAAATCTGGTGCTCCGACTTTATCAACCTTTACAGACATAGCAAGATCGCTGATCTCGTAGGCGTTACCCTCACCGCCTTTAAATGATCCTTTCTGCAGGGTAAGTAAAATTTTTAATTTACGCTTTAAAAAGGAGGTGCGTGTTTGTGAGTTCTTTTTTTTATCAGTGTTTAAGAGATCGTTGATCTTAATCAGTTTCGATCTCCTGCATTTCTTCATCTGTTAAATAATAGAGCTTAAATCTGGTTTCTAATTCTTCATAATTAGGTTTACTCTGATTATCTGCAGGGGATGTAGAATCAACAATAAAAAAGTTTCCGCTGAAATTTGACTGATACAACAAAATTTTTTCTTTAGGCAACATAATGACATTTTGCACAATCGGATCATCATCAACCCATAATGAAAAATATGCGTTATCTCCCAAAAATCGCACCTGTATAGTACAATTCTGATCATTCAGAATAGCGTTAAATTCTTGATTAGGTGTATTGATAAGTGATAATTCAACCATTTTTTAACGCCTCTTTATTTTTTAAACCATCCGATCAAGCCACTCAAAGCACTTGTTTCTTTGCCCTGTTGTAAGCCTCTTGATTTCTTTCCACCTACTCTTACATTGGTAAATTGGCTTGTAACTTCTCTAATCTCTTGAAATGCACATTCAGCATATATCACATCTGTGCCGTTTTCTGCAGATCTGTTATATGAAAACTTGGTAAGTTTCATATTTGCATATTCCTGCTCTGGTGTTTCAACGGTTAACAGATCAGTGTTAGATACATACAGATTAAGTGCATCCACAAAAGCCATCA
>NZ_JBGVMC010000179.1:0-3246 GCF_045124615.1 Succinivibrio sp. | reverse complement strand
AGCGGAACTATAGACAGCATTAACGGAGAGCTGTCAGATCAAAGAGCAACTATCGGCGCTATTAAATCGCAGGTTGAACATTCAAACAATCAGCTCAAAAGACAGATGCTAGAAGAGCTCAAAACCCTTCAGAGACAGAATCAGTATTTATACGACACACTTCTTGCACAAAAAGAAAGAAATGGTGAAAGTATGAAAATCAAACCTCTTAGAAACTATGATCTTCAGACTCCTGATGGAAAAATGATCCTCGGAGAAGATGAATATGTTTATGTAAAAGAGGCAGATTCAACAATCGTTGCCCGTATCGATACAGGTGCATCACAAAGCTCTATTTCTGCAAGCGATATTGTAGAGTTTGAAAGAAATTCCAAAAAGTGGCTTCGCTTTAAGATTATCCACAATGACAGAACAATTGAAGTTGAAGCTCCATATGTAAAACAAACAAAACTACGTCAGTCATCTATTGATGGGTACAGCTACAGACCTGTTGTTAAACTCAACATCAAAATCGGTGATTTCTCTACAACTGCTGAGTTCAACCTGATTGACAGAACAAAGATGCAGTACGCACTGCTTATCGGCAGAAACCTGCTTACTGATATTGCGGTTGTTGACGTTTCCCGTCGCTATGTTCAGGGCCGTTCTGACAAAACCGGTCTTTTAATCGTATGCACCGATGACTATATCGAGGCTGTAAAGAACGGCATCAATCTGAATGCTGAATATGACATTCTGCAAAAACTCAACAAAGGCGGTCAGATTGCAAACAAGGCAACAGATGGAGCTGAAAGTCTTGGTACAAACGCACAAGTAGCATTGCCATCTGTAAACAATCAGATTGAACAGAAAGAAGGAAAGAAGCCTGCATTAAAGCTTGATAAAAAACAGCAAAAGAAAAAGGCTGCAGAAAAAGCCTTACAGGAAGAAGAGGAAAATGAGGCTTCATCCTTAAAAGCAAATCCATTTTTAAACAAGAAAAACAATAAAAAATAATAAGTTCAGGATAAAAGAATGATTTCTCGCGGTCTTTTTTACTTTGTAACAGCGGTTCTGCTTTTTGTAGGTATTCTATTAGTTGCATACCAGAAAATAACATTTGATGTACCATTTGTCCCTGACGTTCAAAAGAAGATCTGGACTGTTGAGGCAAGAGTTGAATTTGAACCAAGATCAGAGCAGGCTGCTGAAATCAAACTTGCTCTTCCTGCAGTTCAACCTGGATTTACTCAGTTATCACAGAACACTGCATCCTTAGGTTATGGTGTTAACTATCTAAAAAAAGACGGATCATCATATGTTGAGTGGACAAAGCGTGATGCAAACGGCCTTCAGATCCTATACTACAGAGCAGACATTCTTGTAGATGACAGTTCAAACAATTCATCAATGATTGTCCCTGCTCTTGAACCAAATGTTGAGTCAGAGCCATACAACACAGCAATGATTGAAATTGCACAGACTGCTCTATCAAGAAGCTCATCACCTTATACATTTGCAAATCAGGTAATACACGAACTCAATCAGGATAATGAGATTACATCTATGCTCTTTGCAAAATACAAAAGAGCTGAGCTTCTGGTTCATATCCTGCAACTTGGCAAGGTTCAAAGCCGTGTTATAGGTGTGCTTGATCTTAAAGACGGCAGAAGAAATCAAAAATTAAAACCTTATGTTGCTGTATTCAATGGTACAGAGTATAAGGTATTTAATCCTCAGAACGGTACAACTGGTCTTACAAAAAATCAGCTTATCTGGACAGATAATGGTAATTCTCTACTTGATATTTCAGGTGGTAAAAACGCTTTAGTAAGCTTTACAACTATTTCAAATTCTGTTTCTGCAATCGAAGCTGGTCAAAGAAAGGCAAATGTTGATATGGCTGCAGGAGAGGAGCTTGTGCCTTTATCATTATCTGCTTTGCCAGTTGAGGAGCAGTCTCTGTTTAAAGGATTGCTGCTGCTGCCTATTGGTGTTGTGATAGTCGTATTCTTGAGAATCATCGTTGGTATTAAGACATCAGGTACATTTATGCCTGTACTTATAGCAATGTCATTTTTGCAGACATCACTAACATTTGGTCTTGTAGGTTTCGTATCCATAGTAGGTGTAGGTCTTATAGTAAGATCATGGCTGTCACATCTGAATCTGTTGCTGGTAGCTAGAATTTCAGCTGTTATCATTACTGTTATTGCCCTTATCGGAATGATTTCATTCTTCACATACAAGATTGGTCTTACAGAAGGTGTCAAGATTACTTTCTTCCCAATGATTATTCTTTCATGGACTATTGAAAGAATGTCAATTCTCTGGGAAGAGGAAGGATATAAGGAAGTAATTAAACAAGGTGGCGGCTCACTGTTTGTTGCAGTATGCGCTTATCTGTCTATGAGCAGCTTCTTTATTCAGCACCTGACATTCAACTTCCTGGGTATTCAGCTCATTCTGCTCTCTTTAGTACTTATAATGGGTAATTACACTGGTTTTAGACTCTCAGAGCTTAAGAGATTCAAGCCACTTGCTGAGCAGATTAAAATCTACCAGAATGGCGATCAGACAGAAAGAGAAGCTTCAAGGCTGTCGAAGGAATTAGCCAAGATAAAAGCAGATCCACACAATACCTACAGAGAGTGGAAAAACGAGGTAGTACAAAAGCTAAACAATGATCAAAAGTCACAAAACGATCAGAAATAATCAGGGCTAAAAATGAATATATTAAAAGCTTTAAAAGATTTAAAGGATCGTTATGCCTCACCTTTTGAAATGACAAAAGACGGCATTATGGGTATGAACCAGAGAAACGTCAATTACATCAGCAGATATAACAGACGTGATCTTTACCCTCTTGTTGACAACAAGCTTTTGACAAAAAAGATTGCTTTAAAGAACAATGTGAAAACACCTGTTCTTATCGGATCTATTGAGAACCAGCATCAGGTATCAAACGTACTTGAAATAATAGGTGATCATAAGGAATTCTGCATAAAACCAGCTCATGGCTCAGGTGGTAAAGGTATTCTTGTTATAAAGGATAAAAGCAAAACCACAGGTAATTTTATCAAGACATCAGGTCAGGAAATTACAGAGCACGAACTTAAAAGACATGTTACAAACATTCTTGCAGGATTGTTCTCTCTTGGTGGAAAGCAGGATATTGCACTTATTGAAGATCTGATCCACTTTGATAATGTTTTCTCAGGTTACAGCTATGACGGTGTTCCTGATACACGTGTTATCGTATTCCAG
>NZ_JBGVMC010000178.1:0-7312 GCF_045124615.1 Succinivibrio sp. | reverse complement strand
GCAACAAGCGTTATATCACTGAGGTTGTATGTGATCCTGCAGGTCTTCTAATGCTTGGAAGCAAAGCTCCTCGTGAGGAGTCTTATGACATGCCTCAAGGCAATCCATCTTTCCAGTCTCAGCAATCTAATACATATGCATCAAATCAGAATGGAAATTATGGACAATTTGGACAGAACAATTCACATGGTTTCCAGATTAATCAGAATCCACAAACAGCAATGTTTAATCAAAATCAGGGAGTAAACAATACCTTCAATCAGGGTATGAACAGCCGACCACAGAATGGTTATGCTTCAACTTCTGTTTCCTCTCCTTATCCTGGTTCACAGAATAATTCATTTACTCCAAATCCTGATAATGATATTTCCGTTCAGGATGATAATGAATTACCATTCTAAATAACATTTAATGCTCACCTGCTGGTGGGCATTTTGCAATGACTCTGTCTTTATATGAAATTAAAACAAGCCCAAAAGAAATTCATCTCATTGTTTCTACTGTGTACTGCAGGAATCATCATCGGTATTGGAATTCTTTTCTTTAAACCTGGTACTGGCAAAAAAATAGGTACATTCCTGAACGAAATTGCAATGACAAATGATGGATATTCCTATGCAGTTGGAAAAGCAGCACCAAGTGTTGTAAACATCTACGTTGCAAATCTGAATGAGAACTACACTCTACCAGATAATTCATCAATTACATCATCTGCATCAGGTGTAATTATGGACAAGAGTGGCATTATAGTTACAAACTACCATGTAGTTCCTTCAGGAAATGAGCCAAATAAATCTATTTTCGTTCAGACAAGAGAAGGCAAGGTCTATCAGGCTTTTGTTGTAGGATGCGACAGAAGAACAGATATTGCTGTTCTTAGAGTAAACAATGTTACTTTACAGCCAATTTCAGTCAGCAAAAAAGAAGTTAGAATCGGAGATATAGTTCTTGCAATTGGCAATCCAAACAATCTTGGACAGACTGTAACACATGGTATTATCTCTGCAACAGCAAGATCAGGAACCGGTCTTGTAACTCGTGATCAGATGAATATTCGTGATGGAATACAGGAGCTTATACAGACAGATGCTCCAATCAATCAGGGTAACTCTGGTGGAGCTCTTATCAATACAAAAGGTGAACTTGTCGGTATCAATACAGCATCTTTCTCTGGAGCTAATACTTATGGTATTGGATTTTCCGTTCCTGTAAAGCTTGTATCTGAAGTTATGGACGAAATAATACGTCATGGAAAAGTAGAAAGAGGCTACCTGGGAATTGCAGATGACGAAACAAAGAACCTTGGTCAAAATAACGGTGTAACAATCGGATATGTCGATCCTTTAGGTCCTGCATTTGGAATTCTAAAAATAGGAGATGTCATTACAAAAGTTGATGATATTCCAATTAATAATGTAAAAAGCCTGATCTATCTTATTTCTAAGAGCAAACCAGGCTATTCAATGAAATTTGAGATTATTAGAAACAACGCAACTAAAGTCTATAAAATAACTTTAGCTGAAGATAACACCGCTGTTATCAACTAATTTTTAATTTTCAGAAGCTATCGGTTCAATTTTTGAAACAACCTTTGATGAACTGATAGCAGCTGATATATCATCTGCTACAGTTAATCCTGCAGTTGTTAGCATATCACCAGTTATTTCCGCATTAATTCCGTAATTATATAAATCAGTAAAGTATTTCTGAATAAGCAGTCTGCCACCGGCTAATCGAAGAACAGTCTTTGGAAGAACGTGTCTGAACATGGCAATTGTTCTTCTAACCTCATCTGGATGAACTGTTTCTCTATTCTCAAGAGGAGTACCCTTGATAGGATTCAAAATATTAATAGGGGCAGAATCAACTTGTAACTTTCTAAGTTCAAGAGCAATATCCACTCTATCAAGGTCAGACTCCCCCATACCGATAATGCAGCCAGAACATATTTCAAGGCCTGCTTTCTTAGCCATTGCTATTACATCTTCTTTTTGCTTTATTGTATGAGTAGTACAGATTTCCTTAAAGAAATTAGGGCTTGTCTCAAGATTATTATGATATCTCTTAAGACCGCTTTGCTTAAGCATTACAAAATCTTCATAATCAAGAAGACCTAACGATCCACAACATGATATTTTCAGTTCACTGGTGATCTTTTTGTATGCCTCTGAAATTACCTTTAATTCGTTTTTAGATAATCTAACACCTGCAGTTACAATTGAAAAACGATGAACACCTCTTTTATCATTGTACTTAGCTTCTTCAAAAAACTGATCTACTGTCTTTAGAACGGATTTTTCAATTTCAGTATTGTAGTATCGGCTCTGAGAACAGAACTTACAGTCTTCAGAACACTTACCGCATTTTCCATTTGAAATACAGCACAGCTCAATAGCTTCTTTGAAAAAATGGGATGTAATCTTGCTTGCGCTTTCTTTTAACTGCTCAAGAGGTGCATTATATAATTCTAATGCCTCTTCCCGGCTTAACTCATAACCGTCAATAATTCTGTCAGCAAGCGTATTAAAGTCAATCAATTGTATCTCCTAGTTTTTATGTATTTCTTACATATTCTATACACACCTGAAGTTTCTCTTGCAGGCAGCAATATTATACACAAAAGTATGAAAATTGATTTATTGTGAACTGCATTGAATGTTTTCATAGAAAAAGAAAATGATTACTTCTAAAGACATTATTTTGTTGATATTAATCACAAAATATTTTTTGGGTCAAAAAAAAAAAAAAAAAAAAAAAATACTTTTATTTCAAGTAATTATCATTGATTTTTATATTAATTATCTTTATAGTAACTTCCTGTATTTATTAAGCACTTCACATTTTAATTTTTTTCGTATTGTCTAAATAAGAATTTTTACTATCATAAAACTAAAACGATATGCAAATTCTTACAGAATATGCATATAGAAAAAAAATAATTGTTAACTGAACACAATTATAAGGATATTTCAGTTTACCTTTATGAGGGCATATGAACATGGCATTTTTTGATCATTTGTCTATCAGACATAAATTCACTTTACTCCTTTGTGTTAGCTTCATCTTTCTTCTTGCTGTTGGTGTTATCTCAACTTATAAAGCATTAAAAGCACACAATTCATCACAATATGTTGTAACAACCATTATTCCATCTATAGAAGCAATTGGAAAAATTACTGCAACATTTAAGGAAGTACGAATCAGTGCAATTAAACTCCCTACTGCACAAGGTAAAGCAAAAGAAGGCTTAATTGAGAAATATACTAAAGATAGCAATGACATACGTGGTGCTCTTAGAAAACTTGAAAAAGTTTTTAATTCAGAAAAATTAGAGCCATCTTTTAAAACACTTGAAAAGTACGATCATGTAGTAAAGAATGTGCTTTCACCTCTATGTGACAAAGGAAGAGTCTTTGAGGCTACAACAGTTATCAGTGAGCAGCTTGTGCCTCTTGGTAATGAATTTGACAGGGAAACAAATGCACTTGTTCGTGATTTAGAGCAAAAATCTATTGAATCTTCAAATGAGCTTGAAGCTGACGTAAATCCAACAATTACAATCGTTGTTCTTGTAATTGTCATCATTGTTAATGCCTTAGCCTTAAAACAGCTTGCAAACTCTATTACATCAAGAGTAAGAGTTTTAGCTAGCTCATCAGATAACATCGCTTCTGGTGATTTAACAAACGCAGTTCCTCACATAGGTCATGATGAACTTGGTACATTAAGACAAAACCTTAATACCCTAACAGAAAATCTGCATGCTATCGTTTCAGATATGAACAATGATGCTTCAACTTTAAGCACATCATCACAGGATCTGACTACTGTTGCAAATGAGATTGATTCAAAGGCTACAAACGTACTTGATAAACTAATTACAGTTTCTTCTGCATCTGAAGAAATGGCTGCAACATCTCAGGAGATTTCTTCAAACTGTAATCTTGCAGCGACTTCTTCCGATGCAACTCAGAAAATGGCACTTGATGGAATGGATTCTGTTATCAATACTGTTAACGAAATCCGTATACATTCTCAAAAGACTCACCAAGACGCTCAGCTTATCCTTGAGCTTGACCACAAGACTCAGGAAATCAACACCATTATCACAACCATTGAAGATATCGCATCTCAAACAAACCTGCTTGCTCTAAATGCTGCAATTGAGGCTGCAAGAGCAGGTGAACATGGTAAAGGTTTCGCTGTGGTTGCAGATGAGGTTCGTGCACTAGCTGTTCGTACAGCAGAGGCAACAAAGAAGATTTCAACCATGATTACAACTGTTTCTACAGACGTTAAGAATGCAAACGAATCTATTACTGAAACTGTAGAAAAAATGGGTGAAATTGCTTCTAACGCTGAAGGTCTGCAGTCAACATTAAAGCAGATCACAGATAAGATTGGTGAAGTTAATATGGAAATTACTCAGATTGCTGCTGCAACCGAACAACAGTCAAGCACATCTAAGGAAATGTCCTTAAATCTCCAGTCTATCAAGGATATTACAAGAGATATGGCTGATACAGCTCACCACTCAGAAAATATCGCTTCAACATTTAAGGATATATCAAGCCGAATGAACACTACTGTAGGTAAATTCACAATTTAATTGTGCATTCATATGCTTACCTCTATACTTTACGGTATAGAGGTTTTTTTTTGTAGTTTTTACATTTGTTAGTTTATACTAACAATATTGAATTAGTAAAAGAAAGATCCACTATGCTTACAGAAATTCAGACATACACTCTTTTTTCAGGTCTTTTTGTATCTTTGTGCACAGCGGCAGGCGCTGCCATTGTTTTTCTCATAAAGAGAAACAATAATGAATCAATTGCTCAGATTACACTTGGTTTTAGTGGAGGAGTGATGCTTGCTGCATCAATCTTTTCACTACTTCTTCCTGCACTGGAAGGATCTGAAGGACGAGGAGCAAATCTTCTGACTGTTGTCATTGGATTTATACTTGGTATAACGCTTCTTATTATCATAGATAAGTCTCTCCCACATCTTCACGCTTTGTCTGATGTACCTGAGGGACCAAAGAGTAATTTCAATAAATCAACCCTGCTTTTTCTAGCATTAACGATTCATAATATTCCTGAAGGTATGGCACTTGGTGTTGCAATTGCTGCATTCAGTATCGATCCGTCAACTATATCTATGATTGTAGTTCTTGCTTTCGGTCTTGGACTTCAGAATATTCCTGAAGGTGCAGCTGTTTCTATGCCACTGTACATTGAAGGAAAAAGCAAAATAAGATCTTTTATTTTTGGAGCATTATCAGGTATTGTTGAGCCTATTGCTGCATCTATCGTTGTTCTTTGCTCAGCTTTTGTTGCAGATCTACTGCCATTTTTCTTATCATTTGCTGCAGGTGCTATGCTATATGTTGTTGTTGAAGAGCTAATACCTCAATCTCATGAATTTGAGCATTCTGATAAGGCAACTGTATCGGTACTATCTGGTTTTATTCTAATGATGATCCTTGATGTTGCATTAGGCTGATAGCTGAATTTAAAGAATTCTCTTTATATGAATTCCGAAACATCCCAGCTTCTAAAACCATTCATAATTGCATATCCATAAAGATTATTAATCGTTTTGTCTGTATAGCTGTTAGTATCAATTCTGTAAATACTATCTATTCTTGATGACTCTTTTATAAGGACTTTGTTTCGTTCAACAATACCATTTACAAATTTCTCTGGTGCCAACTTATTATTCTTTTGAGTATTGCAGTGAGGACATGCTAGAACAAAGTTATATAACCGATCCTCTTTAACAAAAGACCAAGGAATAAAATGATCTACGTGGATCTTACTTTTGAGTGATTTTCCACAGTAAAAACAGGTATGACATTCAAACTCTTCATATAAGATCTGGCGGTACATACTCAGATCTGAACGCAAAGTACTTTCATCTAGTTTTGTTGAAATTGCTTGTGTAAGCTCTTCACTATTGACCTTTTCAAGGAAGCGTGACCACTCAAAATAATTTACCTTCTCAAGCATCACTTTATTCTTACACATAAACTGATATGCAGCTGGATTAAACCGTATTATTTTTGTCTTTTTTGAAAATGAGTAGAAACTTTGCAAGGAATCTTCAAAAAGAGCACCAATTACATATTTTGAGCATTCAACTCTTACGTTTTTTATGATTTCTAATTTCTGTTCATTAGACAGAGATTCAAAAGGTATTACTTCATCGTAACCAAATGAATCAAATAATCCTTTCAGAATTGTAGTAATCTTTGCATTTTTTCCACTTTGCTGATTTAAGTTGTATTTAAGAATAAGATTCCAGTAACTCTCAGCAAAAGTTGAAAATACAGTATCAAATGAAAGACATAAAGAAGAGTCTACATTATATAGATTATCAAGAAGTGATTTAATAAAACCAAACTTGTAGCTAGCTGTATTTTTGCTAGATGAAGAAAATATCGAAGCAAAAATTCTGGAAAGATCACTGTCAGATAAAGATATCTTTGAATATTCACCTTCCGTAAGTGCCCAGCCAGCCATATTTACAGTCTCTTAGTAAAACTAACATATTCATTGTATCACTCAAAGGGCAATAAAACTTGAACATACAGAGAATCTTTGAACATAATATGTGTTTTACTGTAAAATGAAATCAAGTAATCAGTACATTTGATTACAGTTAAAAAATATGAAATATATTCTCTTTGATCTTGATGGAACATTATTATTTGCCTCTTCAAAAAAATAACTTTAACAAGCTTCCATCCCGTGCGATCAACAAAGATCTGGATATTAGTAACTCTACTTCTGCAGTTCAAAAATAGAACTTTAGAAGTATAAAAATTGATAAAACCGCAGTCTAGCACTGCTGTTGCTCTTTAAAAATACAATTTTGATTAAGATTTAGGGAAAATGTTAAGCTAAGTAGAGGCTAGTTGTATAGATAACATATTGTTATAAATCAATATGTTAGGTGCAAAATATGTTATAATATCCATCGACAAAAACATCAATTAAAACAAGGATTTTGCACCATGAATATGATACCTCAAACTGTAGCTTCAAACAATTGCCTAACAAGCTTTCAATCAGTATCGCAACGTCTTGGTGTATTCAAGCATCTAAAAAGCTGTGGCTTTAAAAAGCGCAACGGAGCTTCTGTTGATGATATTATCTCAACCGTTTTGTACTCAAAGCTAAAAGGTCATGAGAACTTATACAGATACTACGATCAAACAAGAGAAATTCCTACTTGTTCAGATCATGCGATTTATCGCTTTTTAAAAAGAGATAATCTCAATTGGGAGAAACATCTCATGCGTTGC
>NZ_JBGVMC010000177.1:0-6995 GCF_045124615.1 Succinivibrio sp. | reverse complement strand
ATATCCTTTATAAAGGTACAACCTTCAATTTCTGTTGCAAGAGCAGTAATTACATTGTTAGCTCTATCTATCTGTTCTTGTGAATAGCAAGAACAGATAAATGGTGTAAAAAGAAAGATTGAAAAAATAGGTGCTGTCTTTTTAAGACAGGCCTGGATAGCGGTTCTCATTTTCATCAGGTGCTGTTTTAAATCTTCTGTGAAGCCATAGATACTGCTCAGGAGCCATACGGATCATTTTTTCAATTTCCTGATTTACTCTTATAGTATCAGATACAACATCCTCAGATGGGAAATTGTCTAATGGCTCCTTTACATAAAGATGGTATTTGCCATTCTCTCTAATAGTCCAGGCAGGCTGAACTAGAGTATTTTTTACCTTTGCAAGATTATGTGTACCAAATACTGTTGCCGCCTCTTTTACTGCAAAGAATGGTACAAAGATAGATACATTGCGACCATAATCCTGATCTGGTGCGTACCAGATAGGCATATTTTTCATAAGTGCCTTAATCATGCTTCTTGGATCTTTTCTGTCAACAAGAGCAAGATTCTTTCTGAGTCTTCCTTTTACCTGTGCATATTCCCATACAGGATGATCTGATGGTCTGTAAACACCAATACCAGGTGTAATAAGAGTTGCATAGATTCTTGCCATCAGCTCAAGAGTAACAAAATGACAGCTTAATACTAAAATAGGCTTGTTGCTATTTGCAATTTCTAAAGCTTTATTTAGGTCATCCTTATCGATTTTTATATGTCTTTTAAGTCTCCAGTCAGGCCAGAACCAAGCTATACCGGTTTCAAATACAGCCATACCAGAGTTTCTCTGAACCTCTTTAGACAGTTTGTGTCTTTGCTCATCTGTAAGTTCAGGGAAAGCAAGTTCAAGATTTCTTTTAAGAACATATTTTCTTGCAGGAAGAATAGAGCCTAAAAGACGACCGATTTTCTTTCCAAGCCACATCTGAAATGAATATGGAAGGAATGTAACAAGGCAGTATAGAGCAAAGATAGATAGCCAAGCTCCAATAAAATGAGGCATTAGCATTGCTTTTACAAAAACAGGTTTTTCAACGAATCCTTTTCCCCAGCCTTTTTTTACTGTTGAGAATCGTTTTTTTTCTGCGCTTTCTTTGCGGCGCTTTTCTTCATCTATATGTAACTGATATTTAGCCATTTTATATATTTAGTAATTTGTGCTCTGATGAAACAATAATACAGAACAAATTTGTTTTATGGAGTTCACAAATTTAATAATTGTATGTATAAGTTCAATTTTATATGAATTTTTGAAAAAATGGTAATCAGTAAGGCTTTATTTACAAGATAATAATTTAAGAAGAAAACAAAAGCTCAAAATAAAATAGAATTCAAATTGTATTATTTGAATTGATAACAATAAATATTGTTACCACATCCATCTAAGTAAACCTGCTGTATCACGACATACGTGTTTGAATAAAGCTCTTGTTAATTTTGGTTCATCAGGATAACGTCTATGAATATCTTCGTATACAGCTTTAAGCCATTCTTGATTATCTCGGATAGCTTCCTCTATACATTCAAGAGGATTATCGCATCCACAAAATTCACAAGGAGCATACTCTCTTACTTTTCTTAAGAATTGTTCATAGGTATAAGGATTTATCATCTTTAAAAAACTTTGCTATATTTTTTTCACACTGTTTCTATACAGAATCTTAGCTTCAAATTTACTTATGCTGAATGTATCATCCTTTTTGAATCTGGCAAATGAGAGTTTTACAGCTTCCTGTCCCATTTTTTCGATAGGGTTTTGCACTGTAGTTAAAGATGGATAGATAACAGATGCAAAGAAAAGATCATCAAAACCAGTGATTGAAACATCATCAGGTATCTTAATGCCATGATTTAAAAATACATTGATAATCGACATTGCAATTGAATCGTTATAGCAGACAATTGCACTGAATTTGTCTACTCCCATCTTTATAAGTGTATTTGCAGTTTTAACAGCATTTTCTGAATATGGTTTTGTTTTTAGAATATATTTATCATCAATTGGCAAAGAATGGTCATTTAAAGTTTGCAAAAAACCTTCAAGGCGTTCTTTAGCATCTGCAATATCAAATTCTGAATCAATATAGACAAACTTTTTGTGGCCAAGACCAACAAGATATTCTGTAAGAGCTTTCATTGCATTGAAATTATCAATATTTACGCAACGATCTTCATATCCTTTTAAGCGACGGTTGATAAGCACAATGTAAGGATATTTATGCATATATGTTGCAAGCTTCTCATCTGAAATAGCAAGAAGGTGAGCAATTATTCCGCAGCACTGATGAGAGAGCAGATTTTCAATTGCTTCAATCTCTTTTTCTTCATCATAAAATCCCTGAGTGATGATAAGACTTTTCTTAAATGATCTTGCTGTCTGGTCGCATGCTTTAATCATAAGAGCAAAGAACGGATCAGATATATCAGATACAAGAACACCGATTGTATTGCTCTCTTTTGTTGCAAGGGTTCTTGCAAAACTGTTCAGATGAAAATCCAGCTCCTTTTGAGCCTTTAAAACCGCATTTTTAGTTTCTTCATTAACTTTTGCAGTTCCGTTTAACACTCTTGAAACGGTAGCAACAGAAACATTTGCAAGTTTTGCGACATCTCGTATGGTAGCAGACATAATTTTTTCTATAATATCTCTAGTGAAAAAAGATCATTTTTATCAATGAGTTCATATTATGATAATCTCATTTCAAAGTATAGTTATGAAATCGGTTTCATACTATAAAAATGATTTTAAAGACTAAAAAAAAGAGTTTTTACATTAATCCTTAAAAATGTGATACAGCTCATCAATATATTTATTGAAAAAACGAACATTAAGCATATAATGACCATGTAAACGGTTACATGGTTAGTTGTAAGCGGTTTTATGAGGTTGAAAAATGACTACAATTCTAGTTACTGGCGGTGCAGGTTATATCGGTTCACATACAGTTATTGAACTTGTTAATGCAGGTTATGAACCAATTATCTATGACAATTTTTATAATGCAAAGAAGACTGTTCTTAAAAGAATAAATACCATTCTTGGAAGAGAAGTTAAGTGCATCGAAGGTGATATTAGAGATGCAGATAAACTTGATTTGGTTTTCTCACAAAACAAAATCGATGCTGTTATTAACTTTGCAGGTTTAAAGGCTGTCGGTGAATCAGTAAAGATGCCTCTTGAGTACTATGACAATAATGTTAACGGTGCAAGAGTTCTTTTAAGTGCAATGTTAAAGCACAACTGCAAGAATTTTATTTTCTCTTCATCTGCTACTGTTTACGGTGAGCCTGACAGCGTTCCTTTAACTGAGAATTCACCACTGAAAAGAGCAAACTGTCCTTATGGCCAGACTAAAGTTGATATTGAATATATGTGTCAAGAACTTCAGATTGCTCATAATGATTTTTCAATGGTACTTTTACGCTACTTCAATCCTGTAGGTGCTCACAAATCAGGTCTTATCGGTGAAGATCCAAAAGGTATTCCAAACAATCTAATGCCATATTTAACTCAGGTTGCAGTTGGCCGTTTAAAGGAATTAAGTATTTTTGGTAATGACTATCCAACAAAGGATGGTACCTGTGTAAGAGATTATATTCATGTTGTAGATCTTGCTTTAGGTCACGTTGCAGCTTTAAATCACTGCCTGAATAAACCTGGCTGCCATATTTACAATCTAGGTACCGGTACAGGCTATTCAGTACTTGATATGGTAAAGGCTTTCTCAAAGGCAATCGGTTATGAATTGCCTCATAAATTTGCACCAAGACGTGCAGGTGACGTTGTTGAGTGCTATGCAGATCCATCAAAAGCAAAAAATGAGCTTGGCTGGGTTGCAACAAGAACACTTGATGATATGACTGCCGATTCTTACAACTGGCAGAAGAACAATCCAAACGGATACGAAGATTAGGAGTAACTATGGCTCAGTTTTGTCCAACAGATCATCCACACAGAAGATTCAACGCTCTGACAGGTGAGTGGATTTTAGTATCCCCTCACAGAGCAAAAAGACCATGGAACGGTCAGGTTGAAAAAGTTAATGATGAAAAAAAGCCATCGTACGATCCTACCTGCTACCTATGTCCAGGTAACAATCGCGTGAACGGTGACAAAAATCCTGATTACGAGAGTAATTTTGTGTTCACCAACGATTTTGCAGCACTGATGCCAGATACTCCTGACACTGATAATGATGATTCTTGCGATCTCTTTAAGATGGAGCCTGCAAAGGGCACTGCAAGAGTTATCTGCTTTAGCGCGGATCACTCAAAAACTCTGCCTGTCATGAGTGAGTCTGAGATTGAAAAGGTTGTGGACTTATGGGCAGATCAGCTAGTTGAACTGTCTGAAAAGTACAATTATGTTCAGCTCTTTGAAAATAAGGGCGCAATCATGGGATGTTCTAATCCTCATCCACACGGACAGATCTGGGCTTGTAACTTTATTCCTGAGGAGCTTTCAAAGGAAGTAAAGTGCCAAACTGAGTATATGAACAAACACAACAGTGCGCTTTTACTTGACTATGTCAAAGCAGAGCTTTTGAAAAAAGAAAGAATTGTTTTTGAAACAGAATATTTTGTGGCTCTTGTTCCTTTCTGGGCTTTCTGGCCTTTTGAAACAATGTTAGCTCCAAAATTTGCTGTAAGCACAATTGATGAGCTTACAAGAGAGCAGAGAGCTGATCTTGCTATAGCAATCAAGAAGCTTACAACTAGATATGACAATCTGTTTGAGTGCTCATTCCCATATTCAATGGGCTGGCACAATGCACCAAAGTCTCTTGGTGCAAAAGAGCGCGAGGCATTTATTCTTCATGCTCACTACTATCCACCTTTATTAAGATCTGCAACTGTTAAAAAATTCGTTGCAGGCTTTGAGCTGCTTGCAGAAAAACAGCGTGACCTGACTCCAGAGCAGGCTGCTGCAAGATTAAGAGAACTATCAGAAGTTCATTATTCACAAAGATAATTAAACCTGATAAACATAAGGATCGAATATGACTGATATTAAAGATATCTGCAAAAAGGCTTTTGAAGAAAAGTTCAACTGTGCTCCTGAGTATTATTCTTATGCTCCAGGTCGTGTAAACATAATCGGTGAGCATACTGATTATAACGGCGGTTTTGTGCTTCCATGCGCTATCCGTTATGGTACCGTTATGTACGCAAAGCAAAACGGAACCGATAAAATCCGTGTTCTTGCTCTTGATATGAACAATGATTATGACGAGTTTGTAATTGCTCCTACCATTGAAAAGCATGAGACAAAGCTTTGGTCAAATTATCTAAGAGGTGTTACATATCAGTTAGCTGCAAAGCATGAAGGATTGCTAAAAGGTCTTGATATTGTAATCAAGGGCGATGTTCCTGCAGGAGCCGGTCTTTCATCATCAGCCTCATTAGAGGTCTGTTTTGGAAACCTTTTAAACAATGTGTTTTCATTAAATGAATCACTTATGAATATTGCTCTTATAGGTCAGAGTGCTGAAGCATACATTGGTATGAAGTGTGGCATTATGGATCAGGCAATTTCTGCAAATGGTGTATGTGACCATGCTGTGAGAATTGACTGTAAGAGCTATGATCTGACAAAGGTATCTGTCCCATCCGATCTTGTTATTCTGATTATCAATTCAAATATCAAGCATCAGCTTGTAGGTTCAGAGTATAACGATCGCCGTGAAAGCTGTGAGAAGGCTGCAAAGATTCTTGGCGTAGATCTTCTTCGCGATGCAACAATGCCTATGCTTCTTGCTGCAAAGGATAAGATGGATGATGTTACATTCAGACGTGCACGCCATGTTATTACAGAAGATGAGCGCGTATTAGAGGCATCAAAGGCATTTGAATCAGGCGATCTTGCAACTCTGTCAAAACTTATGTATCAGTCACATGAATCAATGAGAGATGACTTTGAAATTACAGTCAAGGAAACCGATGCTTTAGTGGAAATTGTAAAAACTACACTAGGCCCTGGTAAAGAGGCTGTAAGACAGACTGGGGGCGGTTTTGGTGGCTGCGTTGTTGCAGTTGTAAAACCTGAAGATGTTCAGCCAATCAAGAATGCTATAAATGCTCAGTACAAGGCTGTATCAGGAATTGATGCAACAATCTTTGAGACAAAAGCATGTGATGGAGCTACATTTAAAAAGATTTAAGTTTTCTTTTTGTTTATTTGCATAATTCATGTCCTTAGCTTCAGTTTTTGCTGAAGCTTTTTTTTTATTTTCTAATTTCCTTTACATTTCATTTTCATTTCATTTTTTTTCTGATCATTTTTTGAAAATCAGGTTCTCTTTTTGTGCGTATACGATCATAAATGAAGCAAAAAATGGCTTTTATATGAGCTTTTGCTAAGTTTTAGTATCAAAAGTGAGCACTAATAAACTCCATCGTTTTGTTAGTGTATAACTATAGAAAAAGAACGAAATAGGGATAAGAAAAATGGATGAATTATATGAAAGCTCAGGCACTGTAAACTCATGGCTCGAAAGACTTGGAGTTAGATTCGGTATATATAAAAACGGTCAGTTTAAAGAACAGCTGTTTCCTTATGATTCAATCCCACGTGTTATAAGCGCATCTGAGTATAAAGAGCTTGAAAAGGGCCTTATACAAAGAACAGATGCACTAAATCGTTTTATTTATGATGTTTATCATGACAAGAAGATAATCAAGGACGGAGTTATTCCACCAGAGTTTGTTTACTCTTCAAAAGGCTATATGCCAGAGGCTGAAGGTGTAACTCCTCCTATGAATATCTATTCTCATATTTCAGGTATCGATCTTGTGCAGGCAAAAGATGGTTCATGGGTAATTCTTGAGGATAATTTGAGGATCCCATCAGGCGCATCTTATCCGATGATTGCAAGACAGGTTATGCGTAAGGTTCATCCTTCAATTTTCCATGATACAAAGATTTTAGATAACAGAGACTACGGACAGCTTTTA
>NZ_JBGVMC010000176.1:0-1759 GCF_045124615.1 Succinivibrio sp. | reverse complement strand
AAGCAAAAGTTAAAAGCAAAACAAAAACGCTTAGTGAATCATTTATGAATGGTTTTGGTTCATCAAATGAGGATGAAACAAAAAAAGAAGAGTAAAAATCCGGCATTAGCCGGATTTTCACTTACTGCATTATAGAAGTGGAATATTTATTTTTTCACACTCTAATCGCATGTTCTCAGGCCAGATACTTACCTGAATTTCACCGATGTGTGCTTTATGTAAAAGAACCATGCACAGACGGCTCTGGCCGATACCACCACCAATTGATAAAGGCAGCTCGTTGTTTAAAAGCTTCTGATGGAAGTATAAAGATTTTCTCTCTTCCTTGTTTTCAATTGCAAGCTGCTTATTTAAAGCATCGATATCAACACGGATACCCATTGAAGATAATTCAAATGAACGATTTAAAATAGGATACCAGATTAAAATATCACCATTCAGACCTTCAAATCCTTCTTCATTTTTGGTTGACCAGTCATCATAATCAGGAGCTCTTCCGTCATGTTTTTCACCATTAGAAAGTGCACCACCGATGCCCATTAAGAAAACTGCTCCGTATTTCTTACAGATAAGATCTTCTCTTTCCTTAGGAGTCTTATCAGGATACATTTCCAATAGTTCCTGTGCATGAACGAAGTGAATTTCTTCTGGCAGGAATGGTTTTAAGCAAGGGTAGTTTTCACATGCTAGATATTCAGTTCTTAAAATAGCTGAATAGATTCTTCTGACAACACTCTTTAAATATGCAACTGTACGATCTTCCTTTGAAATGACAGCTTCCCAGTCCCACTGATCAACATACAGAGAATGTAGGTTGTCAAGCTCTTCATCAGCTCTGATTGCATTCATATCAGTGTAGATACCATAACCTTTTTCGATACCTAAATTTGCTAATGTAAGACGCTTCCATTTTGCAAGAGAGTGTACAACTTCAGCTCTTTGATCCTGCAGATCTTTAATAGGGAAAGAAACAGCTCTTTCAACACCGTTCAGATCGTCATTGATACCTAAACCTTTTAAAACAAATAAAGGAGCAGTGACACGGCGAAGACGCATTTCTGTTGCAAGATTCTGCTGAAAGAAATCCTTGATTAGTTTGATTCCCTTTTCAGTCTGAATCTTATCAAGAAGAGGTTTATAAGACTCGATAGGTTTGATTATTTTACTCATTTGTAAATCCTTATTATTCAGATTTTATGAATTTTATCATTTTATAACACTAATGTTTCAAAATGATGAAAAAAACAGGATTGATCCTTTACAAAAGGCTAAATAATCATATAAAAACTGCACTTTAATAGTGCAATACTTTCTGTCCTGTTTTTTGTAAGCTGTATCACTGAAAAAATCGCATACCTTTCATAAAATTGTTATAGCAAAGATTGTAAACAGGACTATAAAATGATAATAAATAAACTATCTTTGTGGGGATGCACAATTTTATCTTTCATATTTTATGCTTCTTTTGCTGAAGAAAGCGATGTTCCCACACTAAATGTGAAAACTGAGAATGGTGAAAATATATCTGCACAAAATAAGGTCTTGCATACAGATACAGTCTCTCCATTACAAATTGAACAAAAAACTCAGATAGATGAAAAAGACAAGACTTTAGCTTCTGAGTCTATTCTTGAAGTTCTATCTGAAAATAAATCTCGTTCAAAGCTAAAAAAAGTCGAAAATTCTCAAGAAAGAGAGCAGTTGCTCATTGATAAGGCCAAGGCTAGACAAAAAAAAGCACTTGAGGCAAATAAGCACC
>NZ_JBGVMC010000175.1:0-1050 GCF_045124615.1 Succinivibrio sp. | reverse complement strand
GCCAGAAAATTCGGCTATGAGACTCTAAAGGATTTCAAGATTGCAATCGCTCAGGATTTAGGTGCACAGGATTCTGACAAATCAACTAAAAAATCTGCAATCAACTTAAAAGAAAGTCTTGAAACAACTGCACAGAAACTTTTACAGTTAAACCAGACTCTACTCTCTCAGACTGCTGTTGAAATCGGTTTTGATTCTGTTGCAAAACTTGTAAAAGAAATTGTTCAGGCAAGAAGAGTTTTCTTCTTTGGTATCGGATCATCAGGCTTTTTAGCTCAGGATGCTGCAAGAAAAATAGCCCGTATCGGTATTGATGCAAGATGTTACTCAGACTCCCATGAGATTATGACTCATTCAGCAATTGCAACACCTGACGATCTTGTAATCTATATTTCAAATTCTGGTAAAACTAACGAGCTTGTAAAATCGGCTGCTATCTGCTCAAAAAGAAAAGCTATGATCTGTGCTATTACAGCTGAGACAACATCCCCACTTTATACTTTTACAGATATTACAGTGCTCCATGCTGTACATGATTACGATCTTGCTCATGGATATGCTGATTCAAGACTGAGTGTATTCTTTATTATCGATTTGATTTATATCGAGCTTATCAAGGCTATCGGTGAAAAGGCAATCAAGGTAAAACAAGAAACTCAGCACGCAATAGATTCCTTATTGCCAGATAACAAATAACAACTATCTGATATATAAAGAAAATTATTGCAAAGTTGGCGCAAAACGCCAGTTTAAGACCTCGCAGAAAAAATAAAGGCTGTAAAATTGAAAAAACTGCGAGGTCTTTATGTTCTGTATTATTAAAAAATCTATTTTCTATCTAAAATATCTTCTTTTGCTAACTGCATTTTCAACAGCTATCTTTGCATTCTGCTTTAGCTATTTCTCTTTGTATCTTAATATTTCAGATTCTATTCCTAAAGGACTTTATGTTCTTGAAAAGAGACTGCCTAAAAAGAATGAGCTTGCATTATTTTGCCTAAATAAAGAATTTTCAATAATTGCAAAAGAAAGAAAATATCTATCAAACGG
>NZ_JBGVMC010000174.1:0-3070 GCF_045124615.1 Succinivibrio sp. | reverse complement strand
AACCATGCTTAAGATAAATCTTAAATATCACAATTTTTAACTGATAATCATTATGAATTAACATAAAAGCTTGAATTTTTGTGACATTAGAGAAATTACCCCCACCAACTACTAACGAAATTAAAAAAAAAGAAAAAATGTTACTTTTTTAATTGTTTTTTTTACTTAAAATTCAGCTAAATAGATTATTTTTGAAAATTTTTAACACTCAAAAACAGCAGATCAAAAAAAAATATTTGGACGACAGTCACGTTTTATAAGAGTTCATCTTAAAATTTTTAAAATTTAAATGCTCTATTATTCAATAACTACGTCGCATTTATTCATATCAAATCAGATGGATATCAAATTTAAATCGATAAATATAAACTAAAATGTCAGTATAATTTTGACATACATCAATTTTTAAAAACGCGGTTTTGCCTATTTACATTTTTGTATAATCTTTTTACAAAATTTTCATTTGTTAATAATTCCTTTGTTTAATGAAAATTTTGACATATGAACGTTAATTTTTTTTGAGAATATTATTATGACTATAAAAAACATTTTCATGAGTGCTATGTGCTCTGCCTGCATTATTCTTTCAAATCAATGTCTGGCAAAAACAGATCTTAAGAATCTTCCATCATATGAAACATGGCTTGAACATGCCTCCTATCTTGAAAAATTCTGGCTTCACAAGGACGCAAGAGGTGTTCCTGAAGGTAATTTCCCAACCTGGCGCTGCAATGATGGCACATTAAGAAATCAGTCTTTATGTCCATATGAAAGAGATATTGGTCAGATGCAGCATATTACAGGAATAGACTTTGTAAGAATGAATACAAGACAGACCTTTGCTTATGGTGCTCTATTCAACATCACAGGTAACAAGGAAGCTTTAAGACTGCATATGGCTGGTGTTAAATTTCTTCTAGAAAAGATTAAAGATAAGGAAGGTGGCTATCATGTGCTTCTTGAAAAAGGTGAACCATTAGGCTGGCCAAAAGATGCCCCATTTACTGATTACCGTCTTGCAAGAACATCTCAGGATCTATCTTATGTGCTCATGGCTCTTTCTATGAATGCATATCTTACACACGATAAAAAAATCATTGATGAGTTAAGAGAAGCTCAAAAGTATATCTATGACACTTATTATGACAAGGAAAAAGGAATTATCAGATGGTGCTTCTCTGATACTTATTTTGACAAGAAAGAACAAGTTGAGCTTGTAGCTATGCTCGATCAGTTAAATGCATATCTTCTATTATCATGGAGACTGATGCCTGATACCTACAAAGCTGAGTGGGGCGAGATCATTCGAAAAACAATAAAAGATATGAACAAAAATTTCTATTCTAAAAAGTTAAACCGTTTCTATGGCTGTACACATGACAAATCATGTTTTGATACAGAAAACGGAAGACACATGGATAATGGTCACAGAGTAAAAACTTTCTGGATGGAATATCTTGCAGCATTAGGTCTAAATGACAAGAAGCTTGCTAAATTTGCTAAAAAAGGCATGATCCAGACATTAAATGGAGCTCTTACTAAGAATAAGAATGACTGGTATGGCGACGATCTGCAAAGAGGGGCTGACTGGTGGGTTTATGCAGAGCTAGATCAGTCTGCTCTGACACTTGCATTAAGCAACGATTATGACATGCCTGATACCTTAAATAAGTGGGTCAATGATTTTACTGACAAGGAATATGGAGAAATCAAGAATTTTGGTTTAAAGACATGGTTCTGGAGAAACGGTTTCCACTCAACTGAACATGCTCTGATTGGCACAATTCTTAGCAATGCGATAAGAGCTAAACAGTGTAAAAATGACAAGTGCAGAAATGACAATAAAACTACTCTGCACTTTGCACCTGTTGACCTAAAGGATACATCCTTCACACCTTACTACTACAGTGGCGATATTACTGACGTTAAACGTGACGGTCAGACTGTAAGTATCACCTTTACAAACGTTGATCTGCCAAAAGCAGTTAAATAACTTTTGATTGATTTGTGCAGGTATCAGTCTCCAACCTGCACCTTTTTAGGAATTAAACTATGTCAACATTATCACTATACATATGTAAGTGTAAGGGATTTTCTTTACTCCTTTGTACAATGTTTTTGACCATTGTCTTAGGATGCTCACATCATAAATTTAGTAATAAAGAATATCAAAACACACTTGCAGCCTATTCAAATACAACAGAAACTGTAGATCCGATTGCAGATCTTAGAATCTATCAGATCATGGTTGAATCATTTCAAAATGGTGATGATTCAATTAACTACAACATAGGTTTAGGCCCATCAGATCATAAAGGCGATCTGCAAGGTGTCATAAATGCTCTTCCATATATCAGGTCTCTTGGAATGAACGCAATATGGCTTACCCCCATATTTGAGGCAGAAAAACTCAATACCTATCCTATTCCTTTAGATGCAACAGCCTACTACACTAGAGACTACTACAAAGTTGACAGACATTTTGGCGATGAGAAAAAGCTAGAAGAGCTTGTTCAAAAAGCACATTCACTTGGTATTTATGTATTTCTTGATGGTGTATTCGGTCATTTTAAAGGCGATCTTGAAGACTCTTCACCAAGCAAAAAGCAAGTCACAAAATCAAACATGTGCATTCTTCCTGAAAACCTTTTTGAAAAGGAAAGTGTTCTTTCAAATCCTGTAATAAGGCATACACTGTGTGCTGATTATGATGATGACGGTCAGACACTTGAATATTACAAGGAGGTTGCATCTTATTACATCAAGAACTTCAAAATCGACGGATGGAGACTTGATCAGGCCTATCAGGTACCGATTGATGCGTTAAGAGAGCTTAAAAAGACTGTGGAGGCAGCATCAAAGGAGGTTACCTATAAAGATGCTTCAGGAAAAGATGTAAATCCACTTGGCTACATGGTAGCTGAACTTTGGAATCCAAACGATATAATCTGTCAGTTTGGATATGGTACAAATAAAGAACCTGCTTTGAATTCCGCATTTGATTTTCAGGGGAGAACCGCAATTTTAAAAACTTTTGCAGCAACACAAAGTGGTGTCTTTTCACATAAAG
>NZ_JBGVMC010000173.1:0-2148 GCF_045124615.1 Succinivibrio sp. | reverse complement strand
CTGATAACTGCAAACTAATCTTCATGAACACACTCCTCCAAATAGTGAGAGAGCCATAATTCAGGCTCTGTACCATATCTTTGTTGTATTTGTTTTACTGTTTTTGAATCATTTTTTATCTGCTGAAACAGATTGAGCCATTTGTCAGGATTGTCTCCAACAAGAGCTCTTAACTGCTCAATCAGATTGATATTATCCGTAGAGCCTGATAGCACCCTTAAAGGCTCTTTAGCCCACCCCAAATCAAGCTTACAGATTGCACTTCGTGAGCCTTGCTTAATTAGCATCATTCTTGAGTCTTCTTTTAAGCCCTGGATCCACATAAATTCAGCTTCAGAGACCTTAAAGCCCTCGATGTACTCTTTTTTATCTGCTTTTGGATTTGGTAAAAAGATTTGAGTTGCAGACTGCTCAATAACAGCCTTTGCAATTTCAGAATTAAGCACGTCAGATGGTGACTGTGTTGCAAACACGCCAAAGCCGTTCTGTTTACGCATTGTTTTCAACTTATCAAAGGCAAAAGTTCTAAAAGCTTCATCAAGCAACCACTTCCAGAACTCATCCATCACAAAGATGAATCTTCTACCGTCAATTACTTGATCCATACGCTTTAATAGATAGAAAGCTATAGGTGTGCGAACAGCTTTATTGTCTAAGAATGCAGTGCCATCTATTCCATAATTTGGAAAAGCATCAAAGTCGAGCAAGTCTTTTTCATTGTCAAAAACCCACCCAAGATCTCCGCCTTCGCACCACTTTTTAAGTCGTACTGAAAGAGAGTTTTGTCTTTCTTCACGAGTAAGACCATCAGTTAAGTTCTGAGGAATTAATCCCAGTCGTCTTAGATGTACAGGCATTCCCATAACAGCTTCTACAGCGTGCTGGATCTGTTGCTCTTCTGCAGCAGTGATTGGCATTCCATCCATTGATAACAACAACTTAACAAATGAAATTAAAAACTGAATATTTGATTTATTTGCTTCCATCTGAAACGGATTAAAGCCTGTTGGTCTGCCGTTTTCTACAGTTAAATAACCACCATGCAGTGCACGAATTGCAATTTCAGCACCACGATCTTTATCAAAATAGACTGTAGTCATCTTTTGTGTTGGCGTTCTGTACTTCTGTGCCATTGACAGCAAGAAGTTCATTAAAACAGTCTTACCAGATCCTGATGTACCTATGATTGTGGTATGAGCTAGAGTCTTTTTATCAAAAGAATCTTCGCCTATAGGACTTGTATGAAAGTTAAAGTAATAAGGCTGATTAGATGGAGTCTGTAACAGTGCTAGTGCTTCCCCCCAAGGATTACCCTCTCGCTTACCTGAGATGAAATTGTGTAGTGGAGCTAACTGAGCAAAGTTAACTGAAGTAATTTTGGCTAAACGAGGTCGTAAGGCTAAGTTACAAGGTAACTGTGAGAAAAATGCTGCAGGTAGAGCCAATGTACTTAGGAAGGTTAAAAAACCTTCATCCTGAAGTTTCTTAGCAGCATCTGCTGTATTCTGTTTTACTTCCTGATAAGAATCAGCAAATAAAGTTAAAGTGTAGCTATACTCACCGATGGAGAAATCACCATTTACAACACCATCAATAGCAGCTGACATTGCCTGAATCTGTGAAACACCTGCATCTTCAGATGAAAGAAGTTGTTTTTGTTGTAACTCTAGGAAATGCTGACCATCATATTTTGATAAGAAGCAGAATGTTTGGGTTTCAATAAAGATGTAAGGCTTCTTAACAGCATTAACATCAGGATATAAAAGGCCGTCTAAAATGCCTGAATAGCTGCTCTGAGCGTAATCCTTAAACTCTAAAGCCTGCACAAACTTATGGCCATTTGCACTTTGAATTTCCAAGAAATCTGAGCCTGAAAAGATAGCTTCTGGCATCAATGCTTCATATAAAGGACATTTTGGAATTACAACTTCCTGCCATACACCAGTAACAAGAAAATTATAAAAAGCTAACTGAGAGGAATACTCTTTATTATTCTTCTTGTATTCGCCTAATCTTTTTGGTGAAAAAGAGCTTAATGAACGCTCTACATTTTCAGCAATCTTGTTAAAGACTTCTAATCTTGCTAAAAGCTCCTGCTTGATAACTTCTGCTGTACGCTTCCTTTTCTTTAATGATTTTCTCTTTTCA
>NZ_JBGVMC010000172.1:0-3951 GCF_045124615.1 Succinivibrio sp. | reverse complement strand
AGTGTATTCACGGAAATTATGAGCTTTAAGGTATAAATAGCCTGTAATCTCTTTTGCATTGTCTTTTATTGCTGTTACACAAAAAAAGATCAGCGTAATAAACGCAAAAAAGTGAATCATATTTATATCAATTGCCATGCTGTTTAACTCCAGAAATTTTTAAAATCATATATTGCAATTCTTATCAGTTTATATAATTTCAATAGATGCAACTTTGTTAAAATAGGATGCTCCGCAGGGTACTTGGTGAGATCCTGCACCTCCGCCCACTCATAAGCGATAAACGGATCATGTGGCTTGGTGAGTAATTTATCTGCGTAATAATCAAATGATTTCACTTTACTTCCTTTTTAAAAAATACCTGTCAATTAAAAGATAAAACAGAGCAGTCCACAATATACTAACTTTTATTTCCTGTACTGGCGTGTCTAAGCAATCAGCAATAAATAATACGCTTAATTCAACAATAAAAATAAAGGCGCATATCTTAATCAAAAGCGTTATTGTTTTCATTTTCTCCGTAATCCTCTTTGATTTTCTGCTCTGCCTCTTTTATGTCTAATTCCAAGTATTCAAAAGGAATAAGATCAAAATCTGGGATCACGTCACGATCAAGGCGTGTATATGAATAACTCACATTTAGGTATTTATTGCCGTTGTCCTCAAAAACATCTAAGCCGTGTAATTCAACATAAGCAAGATCGTCAACTTTCTGCTTTGCATAGATTGTTGTGAGTGCTAAAACCTTGTTAAAAAATCTAATGTGTTCCTGAATGTTCATTTAATATATTCACTCCTAACAAATGATCGTAATAATGACCTAATAAACGCCCCTCTCTTTTTGTCTTTGTATAATCCCAATCTTCATAATCCCAAAAACCGAAAAAACCTCGGCACAATATCTTTTTAAATTCTGGTTTTTTATATTCTGTATGCACAAATCTGAGATACTTCATATAAGATTTAGTGTACTTTCTGTATTTTTGTTTCATAACACCAACTTTCCTAAAAGCTCGCCTGCGTACCATGCTTTTTTAACACGCTTTTTAATCCAAGTGGTTAATACCTTTTTAAAATCTTCGTGATCTGATTTACTAAAAAAGCTATCTATATAATCAAGATCAACTCCGTTAGTTTCATAATTTAAAAGTATGTCGTTAAATACGTGATCGGTATCAAGTGCATCAATCAGAAGTTTTTTCTCAAACACACCGATATAATATTTTTCTTTAAGTGGGTTTTCCTGATACTCTCTGATTGTTTCTTTTAAGTTATCGTAAAAATTTGCAGGCGGAATATATACAATAAGACCGTCATTTTTATATATAGGAATAATCGCATATACATAGCTTTTAGATCCTGCAAGATCTGATCGTGTGAATAAGCGCATATTGTTACCTATATATTTTTTAAAGTTGATCGGCACATTCTTTTAACGCTTTTACAGGCGGTATAGTGAAATTATCATAGACAATTAAAATTGAAGTCCGATCTCCGCCCTCGTCTGTTATTGTCTGATATTTAATGTCGATAATTCTGTATTCTCTGTGTTCTTCAAGCCATTTATTAGCACCATGAATAGCGTTATCGTTTCTGCCGTAACGCTCTTTGAACTCAACAATCTGAATCATTCTGTTACCTCGTCAATATCGGAAAATAGATCGGTCTGTTCTTCCTGCTTTGCTTTTTTCTTTTTTTTCTCTATAGGGGCGATATACACAAATAAATCATGTGATATTCTGTCCTGTTTCTTTCTTTCTTCTTCGCTTAATTCTTCGCCCCAAGTTATTACACCACCATTTGTAAATTTACCCTCTGCTATCCAATTATCAATACAAGTGACTTCATACTCTAAAAGCTCGGCTATGCGTTCTTTTGTGTAGTAGTTACGATCTTCATCAAAGATAAAGAAAATAGTCTTAAAGTCATAAGTAGAACAAAGAGAATAAACCATATCTCTGTCATTTTTAGCCATGTTGTCATGTTCATCAAGAATACAAAGATAAAACTCTTTGGGATTAGTCATTATCTTTATCAGGTCTTTTAACTTAATCATTTTTTTAGCCTCGCTGATATTCCGTAATTACTACATAACCGCCCTGCAGGGATTGTTTGACCTCAGAGATTTTTTTATAAGCTTTGTATTCAGGTTTATTTTTAAAGTGTCTTTTGTACTGCTCTGAATCATTTAAGCAGTTGTTACGCTGTTTCTTTACAGGCGTTGTTAAGATCTGCTCTAAAGTCCATCCCTGATGTTTGCGGTGATAATACGCCCACTCGGTTAACCCCCAGAACAGATACATTGATCGCACGTCTGGAAATGGATGCCCCAAATGGTCTTTACAACGCTTTGATCGGTCTTTAATCATAGTTTTAATATCATCTCAATGAACATGAAATATAAAAGCGCAACAAGCGTATAAAAAATGAAATTCTGCATAATGTTAAAGGCTCGCATTTAAAATACACCTCTAATCGTTTCAAATTCTGGGCACTTGTTTAAATCATATTTATTCAGGGCATCTGTTAAAAATCGCTTAATATCAACAAATTCATTTGCCTGCTTTACTGCTTTGAGATCGTGAATATCAAGAGTTAAGATCACACATTCACGCACACGATCACGCACTGATAATTTGATATTCTCGCCCTCGATACTGTCATATTCATTAAGTAAGCGGTTGCACTCTAATGCCGTTTCTTTTAGAGAATATGCAGGGGTTTTAGTTGAACTAACACCATTTTTGAAAACGTATAAAACAATTTCGTAACTATCTAGCATTTTTATCATTCCTTAATCTTAAAAAAATTACAATCTAAGCACTGATATTTTAAGCTCTAAGGCGTTAACCTTAGAGCGTTAATCTGTTAATAATCTTCATATCTGCTGAGCATATACTCTGTATAAGCACGATCATGATCTTCCTGATTAAGCTCGCTCTGTCTGTTCTCAATATCTTCGGTATGTTCCTCTGCATACTTAAAGATATAATCAAGAACATCACGATCAAAAAACTGATCAAGTGCCTGCAGTACAGTTTCAAATTTAACATCATCCCTTACTGGTTCACTTTGCTCAGTCTGCGGATCGCCATTCTCGCACCAACTTACTTCATCCATCGCATTTGAACTGTCATACAGATCGATGACTTCCTTGCGGTCAAAGAATACGGCAAGATCACCATCTTCTGTTTCCTGCACGTTGTAGCGTGTATCTAAAAGTGGTCTGAATTTGAATTTCTTTGAATCTGTCATTTGTTGTTACCTCTGAAATTTGTTACCTGTATATACTATACACTATATAATATATATTGCAAGCAGATTTAAAAAGAAAATTCTTTGGTGATCACAATTTTGTAATATAAGTTATCTGCAACATAACCAAATAAAAGTAAATCGTTCTCTGTTTCTTTATTCAGAACACAATCACAGATAAACACGTTAGAGCCTGCAGGCGTTGAGATATTATCCAGAATAGAAGTCTGTTCTGTTTTTGCGGTTATGGTTAACCTGTATAACGCATCTGGAAAAGGGCGGATCTCTTTTAGCTTTATCGCATAATCCTTAGTGTGGTAACTTGTTGTTTTGTTTTTATGAATGTTTGTTACGTTACAGACGTTAAATATATGTAGATAGTGCATTTTAATATTCCTGATATTATTCTTGATGCCACTCTTTAACCAGATCTAACCGCTGTTTGTCGTATTCCTGCTGTTTCTGCGCCCACTCCTGCATGGTTTTACCGTTGATTACTTTCTGATTTTTTACTTTATCAGGATCGCCCCATTTGAATTTACTTATATCTGCAGTAGCTTTATTCTGATCACTATCAGCACGTATCTGATCGATAAGATCACAAAAAAGGTTATCTGGCACTTTGTTGGTAATAGTCCACTCACCATAAACAAATAAACAGTCCAGCAGGAAAGAAAACGCCTTTTTATCTTCGCT
>NZ_JBGVMC010000171.1:0-4368 GCF_045124615.1 Succinivibrio sp. | reverse complement strand
GAGAACATTTATATTGGCAGAGAGCCTAGAAATTCTATTGGTGGAATCGATTGGCCCACCATGCAGAAAAATGCATCAAAACTACTGTTTGATTCATTAGGAATTGACATAGATGTAACAAAGGAGCTGAATTTCTATCCTGTTGCAATGCAGCAGATGATTGCAATTGCCCGTGCAATTGATACTAAATGTAAAATTCTTATCCTGGATGAGCCAACATCATCACTGTCAGATGCAGAAACTCAAAGACTTTTCAAGATAATGAGATCCTTAAAAGAGCAGGGGATTTCAATTATCTTTATTTCTCACTTCCTAGAGCAGATTTATACAATCTGCGACAGAATAACCATTTTAAGAGATGGCTCATACATAGGTGAATATGAGATTGAAAACCTTCCAAAGATTGAACTCATTTCAAAAATGATGGGTAAAGATGTAAAGGATGGTGAGATTGAATCAGATGTTGCAAAATCAAAGCCTCGTGCAAATAACTATATTGAAACCTCACATGTAACAGTTCCAGGAAAGGTTAAGGATTTAACCTTAGATATCAAGGAAGGTGAGGTTGTAGGTTTTGCTGGTTTACTAGGCTCTGGCCGTTCCGAGATTGCAGAAACACTTTTTGGCACCATGTTAAAGAGCAGTGGTGACGTATATGTTGAGGGTGTAAAGGTATCCATAAAATCTCCTATGGACATGATGAAGCATAAAGTTGCATTTTGTCCTGAGGATAGAAAAGTACAGGGCATCATAGGTGATCTGTCTGTTCGTGAGAACATTATTCTTGCTTTGCAGGCAAAGATGGGAATGTTCTCTCACATCTCAAGGGCAAGACAGAACAAGCTTGCAGATTACTATATTGATCTTCTGAGAATAAAGGTTTCTGACAGAGAGCAGTTAATAAAGAACCTGTCTGGAGGAAATCAGCAGAAGGTTATTATCGCAAGATGGCTTGCAACCCAGCCAAGTCTTTTAATTTTAGATGAGCCTACGAGAGGTATCGACGTAGGTACCAAGACTGAAATTGAGAATCTGGCTGTTACATTGGCTAAAGAAAAGGGAATGTCGGTTGTTTTCATATCAGGCGAGATGGGGGAGATGGTTCGTACCTGCTCAAGAGTCATGGTTATTCGTGATCATGTAAAGGTAACAGAACTTAATGATGATGAAATATCAACAGCCCATATCATGCAGGCTATTGCAGGAGATTATCATGGTAAATCTGTTTAGGAGCTTTTTTAAAAGTTCACTGGCATTACCTTTGATGGCACTATTTGTGCTACTTATGTTTAATGCTTTCTTTGTGGATGATTTCTTTAAGATTGAAGTTATGGAGAACGGAAATCTTTATGGTCGTCCTGTCGATATTTTATACAGAGCATCTTCATTAATTATTCTGTCACTTGGAATGACTTTTGTTATTGCAACAGGCGGTATTGATATTTCTGTAGGTGCGGTTGTAGCAATTTCATCTGCAACATGCTGTGTCCTTTTAGGCGGTGATATCAGTGGAATTCCTGCTCATCCATTCTTTGTTGCAATCTTATGCTCACTTGGTGTTGGCATCCTTGCAGGTCTTTGGAATGGAACACTAGTTGCCAAGTTCAAGATCCAGGCAATGGTTGCAACACTGATTTTAATGACAGCAGGTCGTGGTATTGCCCAGCTTATGACAGACGGTCAGATTATTACTGTCTACTACAAGCCTTTTGCTTACATCGGTGGCAATATTCCAGGTGTAATGCTGCCAACAGCAATGCTAATTGCAATTGTTATGGTTGCTCTTGTTATCTTTATTGACAGAAAAACCTCAATTGGTCTTATGATTCAGTCTGTAGGTATCAATGCAACTGCAGCAAGATATGCAGGTATCAAGGTTACAGCTGTGCTGTTTGCTGTATACATTTTCTCAGGCTTTTGCGCCGGCTGTGCAGGTTTAATCGAAGGCTCTCTTATCAGAGCTGCCGATGCTAATAATGCTGGTCTTAATATGGAAATGGATGCGATTTTAGCTGTTACACTTGGTGGAACTCTGATGGTCGGCGGCCGTTACTATATTGGCGGAACCATTATCGGTGCTATTACCATTCAGACACTTACAACAACAATGTATGCTGTAGGTGTATCATCAGACAGACTTCCTGCAGTTAAGGCAATTGTTATTCTTATGATTATTGTTATCCAGTCAGAGAAGTTCAAGCAGATGTATCAGGACTTTAAAGCAAAACGACTGAATCATGATGCACATAAGGAGGCTGAAAATGCGTAAGTTTTTATCAAATCTTGTTGCATCTCAGAACTTTCCTTTTTATGTGACAGCTTTTTTATTTGTTCTGTTGTTTGCAATAGGATCAGTTACATCTACAGGCTTCTTCTCTTTACAGGTATTTTTAAATCTGTTTATTGATAATGCGCCTTTGATTATTGTAACTGTCGGTATCACCTTTACTATTTTATCTGGCTTTAGTGGTATAGATCTGTCAGTTGGCGCTGTTGTTTCTTTAAGCTGTATGACACTAGCTGTGCTTATGCGAGATACATCAATCAATCCATATATCTGTATGCTGATTGTTCTTTTAATAGGTATTGTTGTAGGTCTTGTAAACGGTGCACTTATCACTTACTTTAGATTACAGCCATTCATTGTTACCCTAGGTACAATGTTCCTTTGCAGAGGTATTACAGCAATTCTCTCAAGAGACAGTGTGGCAATTGTAAATCAGGAGTATTCAGAACTTGCATTTACATCATTTGAATTCTCTGATTACTTCATATCACTTGGTGCAGTGATAGCTTTATTCATGGTGCTTATTGCAACAATTGTATTACGCTATACATCATTCGGTCGTGGAGTATATGCAATCGGTGGTAATGAACAGTCTGCAAGACTCATGGGTCTTAAGGTAGATTCAATCAGAATCAAGGTTTATGTAATCTCTGGTTTTTGTGCTGCATTAGGTGGTATTACATATTCATGGATTATGCTCTCTGGTTATACACTGCACGGCCTTGGTATGGAAATGGAAGCAATTGCATCATCAGTTATCGGTGGTACCCAGCTTATGGGTGGCGTAGGTTTTATGCCAGGAACACTCTTAGGTGTGATGATTCAGGGCACTATTCTTACAATCATTTCATTCCAGGGTACATTATCTGCCTGGTGGACAAAGATTGTTGTAGGCGTGCTCTTATGTCTGTTTATCGTAATGCAGGCAATTGTAACATCGCACAAGAGCAAACTTATGAATCTGAATGCAGAGGATTCTGCCTCAAAAGACAGATAGTAAAAATCTTTTGAAACATTAATCACAATCTTCAGTAAGGAAGTTAGGGATGTGTCACAAACGCATCCCTTACTTATTTATGTTAACTTAGCGATAACTTAGAATTAAATTAGAAGATAAAAATAACAATAAGTATTACTCGTATTCATCAAAAACCTATGACAAGTTTGTAGGAGGTGAAAGTATGTCAAAAGCAAATAGCATTTTAATTATCATTACACTGATTGCTGCAATAGCAACTGTTGCTATCAGCGCCTATAATCCAAGTATTGGTGCATCAATAGCACTTGACAGCACTCAGATGGCAGTAATGTATTAGTAAAAGCGCATAAATTCATAAAGCTTTATTCAAGGCTTAATGATTTTGTGCGTTATTTTTTTTCTCTTTATCGCCTTTATCTCTCTTTTTTTTATTTCATCTTTTGCTATGGTCTAGTTTCCTGCATTTTAAAAAGAGGAGACTAGTTATGGGCTTACCAAAACTATCTTTCTATGAATTAAAATCATTAAGAATGTACGCAAAACAAAATGGTTTTGTTATTGGTGTTGACTTAGCTTCAAGAGTGTTTCAGATCTGCTATGCCGATCTGAAATCAGGTCAGCTTGTAAACAAATCAATTTCACGTAGTGAATTTGAAAAAATGATAACTGACAGTCAGTTTGGCAAATGCGTCTTTGGCATTGAAGCTTGCGGTCAGTGCAATTACTGGGGGAGGTTTATAATTGAAAACGGTCATATCTGTCGTGTTATTCCTCCTGCAAACATTAGCAGTTTTGGAAATCTAAGAGACAAATCTGACTCAATAGACGCTATTAAGATTTTCAAAGCCACCTTCTCCCCATCTGTTCCTGAAAGTATTCTTAAAGATGAGGCATCACAGGCTCTTGCAACCTTATTTGCACACAGAGCAATGCTTATGAAATCAAGAATACAGCTTGAAAATTCTTTCAGATCTGCAAGCTATGAAATGGGATTTCTATCAGCACGTGGTCTTGAATCAATAATGGAGTCCTCAAGATCACTTCTATCATTACTTGACAGTCAGCATAAGAGACGATCATTTAAAGCTTATAAGCTTATATC
>NZ_JBGVMC010000170.1:0-1668 GCF_045124615.1 Succinivibrio sp. | reverse complement strand
AATTCTTTGATGATGTTATATCGGATATTTACTGCTATGGCATCAGCTTTTATCAGAAAAACTGCTATATTGAAGTGAAAAAAGTTAAATAACCAATTGTCTCATTTGCATTAGAGCTAAAACCTATCTTCTATAGATAGGTTTTCTTTTCTAACTGATCCTGTAAAAAACTTTACTGTTTATTGTTTAGATTCAAAAGAGGAAGCAAATTTCCACCTTTACTAGAAGTTACTACTGTCTGTGGTACAGTGCCATTCCATTTCTCTGCGATATTCAGTTCAACTAACGCTGGATTTGCCTTTAAAGCCTCTGCTTTTAATCTTATTGCGTCAGCCTCTGCTTTGGCTCTTACTGTAATCTGATAAGCCTCAGCATCCGCTTTAAGTCTGGTTGCCTTATTTGCAGCTTCTGCCTTGGCAACCTGATGCTGAGATTCAATCTCAATACGCTTTAACTCATTACGAGCCTTCTCAATTTCCTGTTTTTTCTGAGCAGTCTGTTCAATCACATTCTCATATGACTTTGAAAAGTTGATGTCCACGATTTGTACTGAGATTAAGTTAATAGGATACTTCTGTAACTGCTCTTTTATTTTCTTCTCTAAAGCAGTATCCAATTTTGCTCTGTCCTGTACAATAGTTTGAGCAGTATACTGACCGAACAGTGCTTTTGATGTCTGCTGAATAGTTGGTGATACTACAGTTTCAAATACCGAATTATCATCCGATGTGCCAAAGTGTCTGTAAACGTCTTCAATACGTGCAGGATCATAATTCCATGTAATGGAGATAGTGTAAGACTCAATGATCTGCTGATCATTAGAGTATGCAGAAAGAACCTGACCGTCACCTCCATTTGCTGTACCAAAGACAGACTTCTGAACTCTTACGGAGTAACGCTTAACAGACTGTACTACAGGAACTTTAAAATGCAAACCGGCATTCCATGTAGATGAGATTTCACCAAAGTTGGTTACTACAGCCTTTTCACCTTGATCAATAATGTATGCGTTCTTATATACAATAAAAACAAATAGAAGAGCTCCTACTATAATATAAAACTTCTTTGACAAATCTATATTCTTGATTATTGTTAACTTATAATTTATCTTATTTTCTTTTTCATTTTTCATAGGTTGTATTCCTTAATTACAAATCAAATGCACTTTGTGCAAATTGTTTTGCTCAAAAATCATATCATCTACAAGCAACTCCAGAAAAAATTCTTATTTTTTCATTTTGCAAGGTTGAGCTAATCTTCCTATCGTAAGATGACTTTTATTATAAAGGATATTTATTCTCTGCTGCCTGACAGTCTCACTAAATCGTTTTTTATCCTTCATGGTGTATAAGAAAGGTTGATATATAGAAATGAAGAAAGCAATAGTAAATTTTCTAATTTACACTTTCGTTTGTATCAGAATCGAAGACTACAAAACTAAGATGGACAATTTGCGCTTTTAACTTTTGTTAAGAACATGCAAAGAGCAAAAAAAAAGAAGAGACCTTATAGTACTCTTCTATCTTATCTGGAGCGGGAAACGAGGTTCGAACTCGCGACCCTAACCATGGCAAGGTTATGCTCTACCAACTGAGCTATTCCCGCATCCGATGAGTGCCATTATAGACCAGAATTTAAATCTGTCAACATTTTTTTTATTTTTTTTCA
>NZ_JBGVMC010000169.1:0-3254 GCF_045124615.1 Succinivibrio sp. | reverse complement strand
AGTAACCTGTACTGACAGAAATGAATTAAGAAAATTTTTAACTCAGGTTCGTAATACTGTAGAAGAGCAGACCGTACCTAACGATATAAGATTTGCAATCGAAGTTGATCCAATTGCAATGTACTGATAAAACTTGGAATTTTTCATGAAACAGCTAATCGAGAATTTAATTAAACAAAGTATCAATAAATTTGCAGATAATACTCAGATTGATGAAAAAGTATTATCCAACATCAGAATTGATAGAACAAAAGATCGCTCTCACGGTGACTTTGCTACAAATATAGCAATGATCCTATCAAAGCCACTGAAAAACAATCCTCGTGCTGTTGCACAATTACTTGTTGATAACCTGCCAGAAGATTCACATATTTCAAAAGTAGAAATTGCAGGTCCTGGATTCATCAACTTTTTTATAAATAAAGATTCTATTTCAGATGCTCTTAAAGCAATGAATGAAGATCCTAGATTAGGAATTTCAAAAGTTGATTCTCCTAAGAATATCGTTGTTGATTACTCAGCTCCAAACGTTGCAAAGGAAATGGCAGTTCACCACATTAGATCAACCGTAATAGGTGATGCTGTTGTTAGAGTTCTTGAATTCTTAGGTAACAATGTAATCAGATCAAACCACATTGGCGATTGGGGAACTCAGTTCGGTATGCTTATTGCCTACCTTGAGAAAAAAGAAAATGAACAGGGTTCTGGCATGGATTTATCTGACTTTGAAGCTTTCTACAGAGAAGCAAAAGAATGCTACGACTCTGATGAGGAATTTGCTGTTAAGGCAAGACGATATGTAGTTCTTCTACAGGGTGGTGATGAATATTGCCGTACCATGTGGAAAAAGCTTGTAAAGATGACAATGGATCAGAATCAGATGCTTTACGACCGTCTTGATGTCACCTTATCAGACAAAGACATCATGGGAGAAAGTTTATACAATGATATGCTCCCGGTTGTTGTAAATGATCTGATAGACAGAAAGATTGCTGTTGAAGATCAGGGTGCTATCGTAGTTTATCTGCCACAGTTCAAAAACAAAGAAGGCAATCCTCTTGGAAATATCATCAGAAAGAATGATGGTGGATTCCTTTATACAACAACTGATATTGCATGCGCAAAATACAGAGCAGAAAAATTAAAGGCAGATAGAATTCTATACTTTACAGATTCTAGACAGAGTCAGCACCTAGAAACAGTTTGGGCAATCTGCAGAAAAGCTGGCTATGTTTCAGATGCTGTATCTCTTGAGCACTGTCCTTTTGGAATGATGTTAGGTAAAGATGGACATCCTTTCAAGACTCGTTCAGGTGGAACCGTAAAACTACGTGATGTCTTAGATGAAGCAGAAAACAGAGTAACAGCCCTACTCAAGGAAAGAAAATCAAACCTTTCTGAAGAAGAAAAGAAGACTGTTATCCATAATATTGCTATGGGTGCAGTTAAATATGCAGATCTTTCTAAGAACAGAACCACTGATTATATTTTTGATTGGGAACAAATGCTTTCTTTTGAAGGAAATACTGCTCCATACCTACAGTATGCATACAGCCGTATCTGCTCAATATTCAAGAAAGCAGGTGATTTAAAACCAGGAAAGATTATCATTGCCCATGAGGTTGAAGAAGAGCTTGCAAATAAACTTCTTGCTTTTAACGATGCAGTTCAGTCTGTTGGTGCAAAAGCACTTCCAAACTTACTATGTAACTACATCTTTGAGCTTTCTAACCTATTCATGAGATTCTACGAGGCTTGCCCAATTCTTAAAGATGGTGTTGATGAAAACACTAAGGTTAGCCGCTTAGCTCTGTGCGAACTTACTGCAAAAGTAATTAAGCAAGGCCTGAATCTGCTTGGCATTAACGTAATGGAGCAAATGTAGAGTGAAGGATATTAAACAGCAATTGGCTAAATTTATTGATTCAGTAATTTTCTTTTTGATGAAAAAAGATGAAAACTCATCAATAAAATACAAGAATCTTGCAATTGCAGTATCTATAGTTGTAGCAGTTTTAATTGCTGTGATTATTTCATTTGCAAGCTGTTCTTCAAAGACAATGATTAAACACCCTGCGGATGTTAATTCAGAAGAGGTAAGCTTTGAAGACAACAATGCAATTGCTGTTGATCCAACAGACGAAAACGATCTTGTTGCTCAGTCACAACTATTGCCTCAGAACAGAGAAAACTTAAGCAACAATGAATTACAGCCAATCGTCATTGAAGAGCAATCTCAAACAAACAAAGGTAAAAATTCAGATGCAAGTATGGCTGAACAGCAGATCGTAAAGGAAGATAACATACAACTTCCAAGTAAAGTATCTTCCCATGAAGAAACTAATACTGTTTTCTTATACTGCAATCAGTACAAAACACAAAAAGAGGCATCTCAGACAAAGGCAAGCATCGCTTTCTCTCTTGGCATGATGTCATCTATTGTGAATAAAGGGGGATACTACCAGTTAAAATTAGGCCCTTTTGGTAATCGAGAAGAGGCACTCAACATTTTCGAACAGTTAGATAATCAAGGACTTGTTGACGAATGCACTCTTGAACGTAAGGAATAAACATGACAACAATTGTATCAGTTAGAAGAAATGGTGTTGTTGCTGTAGGCGGTGACGGTCAGGTCACAATGGGTCAAAGCACCATTTTAAAAGGCAACGCAAGAAAAGTAAGAAAAATTTTTCATAACAAAGTTATCTGCGGATTTGCAGGTTCTACTGCCGATGCTTTTACATTACTGGATCTTTTTGAGAAAAAACTAGAAGAACATCAAGGTATTCTTGAGAGAGCTTGTATCGCCTTAGCAAAACTTTGGAGATCTGATAGAGCTCTTAGAAAACTTGAAGCTATATTGATTGTTGCCGATAAGAACGACTCACTTATGATAACAGGCACTGGTGATGTAGTAAAAATGGATGACGACGTCCTTGCTACAGGCTCAGGTGGAAATTATGCTCTAGCAGCTGCAAGGGCTTTATTTGATAATACAGATCTTTCTGCTCAGGAAATAGTAAAGAAATCATTGGACATCGCATGCAATATCTGCGTATTTACTAATGAAAATCATATTATCGAAACCATAGAGAATTAGAATGTCAGAATTAACACCAAAACAAATCGTTAACGAATTAGATAAATATATAATCGGTCAGAAAGAAGCAAAAAAGGCCGTAGCGATTGCTCTTAGAAACCGCTGGAGAAGAATGCAGGTTCCAGAATCAATGAGAGGAGAGATTGTTCCAAAG
>NZ_JBGVMC010000168.1:0-1151 GCF_045124615.1 Succinivibrio sp. | reverse complement strand
GAATTGCCCGAGTATTATCAACAATTTGCAGGCCTTTGTAAAGACTAAAAGTAAAAAAAATTCATCTTTTTTATACATTTCAGCATAAATAAGCTATTCGTTACAAATAACAAACATAAAAGATTTTCAACTTAACAAAATACAATTAAATGTATGTTCTAACGGATATTTTCTTCTATATTAAAAGTAGTTATGGCATTATTTTCAAGAAGTTATTATGACTGTTAGAAAAACATCAAAACGTGACAAAGAGAATAGACCTACTGAAATAATAAACAGTGCACTAAAACTGTTTGAGAAAAAGGGATTTGAATCAACCACTTTTTCAGATATTGCAAAAGACTGCAATATTGCAAGAAGTACAATTTATCTGTATTTCACAGATAAAAACGATCTTCTTGAAAAAGCAATGATCGCCAGAATTTCAGAGGAAACAAACACTTTTTTTGAAGGCAAGATAAAAAAGGGTAACTCAAAGATAGAACTTTTGCAGAATGTTTTAGAAAAAGTTTTTTTAACTGTTGACCATGAAAGAGATGATCCATTTTATGTTCTCATAACAAACCTTGCCTGCAAAAATAAAAAAGTTGCTCAGATTATGAGAAAACAGATTATAGAAAAGATTCTAGGAACCTGGCATACACTTTGTAAAGAGGCTAACTTTACAGAGGAAGAAGAGAAAATCTATGCTTATCTGATTTTTTCTCTTCACTTAACCTCACAGTTTTTGAACGTCATATTCAAAAATGATTCTCCTTTTATTCAGCTACCTGAATTTTTAAGGCTCTCAAGAGAGCAATTAAATAAGGATCTGCATATAAAAAATGACACATAAAAAACAAAAATTAATAATTATCTTTATTGCAGGATTTATCGTATGCATAGCTAGTCTTGTGTATTTTTCACGCAATGGTGAGGATATGTACACAGCACACGGTTATGTCGACCTCAAAGCCAGTGCTTTATCCTTTGAAAGAGCAGGAAAAATCGATTCTATAAACGTTATAGAAGGTCAGAAAGTAAATAAAGGCGATATTCTTGCTGTATTAAACAGCGATGAGCTATCCCATCAGCTTGAAATAACAAAGGCAAAATGTAAAGCAGTCAGTGCCAAACTATCTTTATATGAAAGAGGTTATCGTAAAGAGGAA
>NZ_JBGVMC010000167.1:0-1420 GCF_045124615.1 Succinivibrio sp. | reverse complement strand
ATTTGATACATATGCTTATCCATTTTCTGTAAAGCCAGATAAAAAGATGACTGTCGACGATCTTATGAAGATCCACCGTGATACCTATGATAATACTGAATTTGACTATTCAAAGGGAGAAACTGGCGGTCTGTTTGCTCACCCTTACAGTTTTGGTCTTTACAATAAGGAAAGAGTTATCTCTGTAACAAGTATCACATACATCTGGATAAATCAGGTAAACGACAAACTGCCAGCTCCTATATCGTGGATTGCTCTTACATCACCTGCTCAAAGCGTGTTTGTGCCACTTCCTATTGCACCAATAACAAAACGCTATTCAAGAGTGGACAGAAAACATTACGATCCTACAAAGGCATACTGGGCTGCAACAGAGGTTGGAACCTTAACAAGAGGATACTACTCTGCTTTAATTCCTATTGTAAGACAGACTGCAGGTGATCTTGAGGCTAAGTCAAAGCAGAAAATTGAGGATTCATTAAATCTTTCAAAAGATGAATTCAATAAAATGCTTATTGATAACGCAGATGAGTGTTTCAGTGTCTGGAAAGCACTGCCATCAAAAATGGTTGAACATATAGATTCAGGTGCAAACTTAAAATATGCAAAGGGTCATGAGCCAAAATATATAAAGATTAACAGCTACAAAAACACAAACGTTGAAATGGAAGATCTGATTGCAAAGAATGCAATTAATGACAAGAATGTAGCTTTAATTGAAGATGAGCAGGAGCTTATCGCCTTAAATTCTGATGCTGCTCAAGGCAGACTGTCAAAGGATAAGAGCACAACAACTGAAGATAATAAGTTAAACAGCAAAAATACGATGGCTGATACAAAAAATTCACAAACTCAATTATCAACAGATAAGAGTGAAAAGACTGATGCTGATACACAAAATGCACAAGCTCAGTCTTTAATAGATAACATGAATAAGTCTGATAATACAAAGACTGATAAGAGTGAAGACAAGTCTATACCTGAGAGCAAAAAGGACACTGATTCTCAAGCTCTTTAGTTTTACAACTTACAGTTAACTTATTGTACTGTAAGGTACAATTCATTTTACAGATGTGGTCTGGACCTTTGTCAATAACATTTTTTTTATAAACACTTTTTCTGATGACATGAGAAAGCATGGAATTTAGCTGTAAATGGCGATAAAATTCAGAGAATTTAAGGATTTCATTTGTAATGTTAAATTTTCATATCATTAAAGCTACTTATTTGTCTGATTATTCAGTCAGATTTTTATTTGCAGATAAGACACTAAAAGATTTTGATTTTAGACCATACCTTAACTTGATTTTTTTGTAAATGGTCGGAAATAAAATTTTAGACCATTATAAAACAGCCCCTTAAGCGAACTGTTTGATCTTTAAAAAATCAGTGTGATAATGTTCACGTTTTTAATTATCTT
>NZ_JBGVMC010000166.1:0-2099 GCF_045124615.1 Succinivibrio sp. | reverse complement strand
ACTGATTCCACCTGATGAAAAATCAGCCCCCAATAATGTTGCAGTACGTCTTAAATCGATGCCGTTTTCAACTTTTGATGGAGAGACTCGAACTACACTTTTAGAATCGCTTATAAGTTCAAAGCCAATATCAGGATGAGCAAGAGCAACTCTTGTAAAGATATCTTTAATTCTGAGAAATTCAGTTCTGTCTGATTTTAAAAATCTGCGTCTTGCAGGTGTATTGAAAAATAGCTCTGCTACATCTACTGTTGTTCCTTCAGGATGAGCAAAAGGCTCTACAACAGGATTCTGCTCAAGACCTTCAACTCTTACACAGTATCCATGTTCCTGTTCTTTTGTTTTTGAGCTTAAAGTCAGTTTTGACACTGAAGCTATAGATGCAAGAGCTTCTCCTCTGAAACCTAATGTAACAATGGCATTTAGATCTTCGACTGTTGAGATTTTTGAAGTTGCATGAGGTGCAAGAGCTAATGGCAGTTCATCCCTTACAATACCTATACCATTATCTCTAATTCTTATTAACTGCTTACCTGCATTTTTGATTTCACACAGGATATGAGTTCCTTTTGCATCAACAGCATTTTCCAAAAGCTCCTTTACAACAGAAGCAGGTCTTTCAACAACCTCTCCTGCTGCAATCTGGTTTGCTAACTGTTTAGGAAGAACTTTAATAGATGGCATGTTTTTTACGGAATATATAGAACCTGACCTATCTTAAGACTATCAGATTTTAATGAATTAATTCGCTTTATTTCGCTGACAGTTGTCTTGTTTCTCTTTGCAATAAGAGAAAGACTGTCGCCTTTCTTAACTGTTACGCTCTTATAACCTGATAACTTCTGATTTCTTGTATATGACTCAACTCTTGATTTGATCTTCTGAGCAGGATACTTTTCGTAGTAGGACTTAATACCAAGATATATACGGTAAGCTATCTGCTTTTGATAATTAGGCTGATTGAGCTGAATTTCTTCATATCTGTTTGATAAATATCCTGTTTCAATCAGCAATGAAGGAATATCAGGAGCTTTTAAAACTGCAAGTGATGCCTTTATAGGACTTGTTTTTCTGACATGAGTGAATTTTGCTAAAGAAGAGAGAATTTCCTTTGCAAGTAAGTTACCCTCTGATCTTGAGTTTGTTGATGACATATCAAGAATTGCAGTTGCAAGATATGGATTGCCTACGCTCTGATCCATCACCTCACCTGCACCACCAATTAGTTTTTTAGAATCTTTCTTGTTCTTAAGTAACTTTCCATTCTCTCTTTGAGCTCTGTTTTCTGACAGTACAAGTACGCTTGCACCTCTTGCTGTAGAGCTGCCTGATTCTACAGAATCTGCATGAATTGAAATAAGAAGATCTGCTTTTCTCTTTCTTGCAATATCAGAACGCTTATCAAGATCGATAAAAATATCCCTGCTTCTTACAAGATTACCTCTAAACTTAGGATTTGAATTGATGTAATTAACTAAAGCCTTACTGATAGCAAGGGTTACATTCTTTTCCTTTACACCTCTTTTTCCTATTGCGCCAGGATCTTTTCCTCCATGTCCTGCATCAACAGAAATAATAAAAGGTCTTGATATAGGGGTTGCTTTCACTGGAACTGGAGGTGCTATGGTTTCTTTAACCTCTTCTTCCACTTCTGCATTATTTTTCTTTTTAGAATCAACAACTTTTGCTACTGTTTCTTTCTTGCTTGGCTTTTTCTGATTTGCAGCAAGCTCATAATCATTTCTTAATGCCTTAAGTTTCTGATTATAGATAACAGCATTTTTTGCATTCATTGAACGAATGCCATCTTTATTTACTGTTGAATATTCAATAAACAGTTTTCTTTCATACTCTTTAAGGGGAATTGCTGTATCAATTTTTTCGTTTTGACTGCTATTTACCTTTTTTACATCGTTACTGTTCTGATTTTTATTGCTATTTGCAACTGCAGCTGAAGCTTTTTCATTATGAATATAATCAAGAACAAGTCTGTAGTTTGTGCCTTTTGCAGGAGCTAGAGTAAAAGGTCTTGCAACTTTACAATCCTTAATTGTAAAGATATAGCGAACATCAGTATTATCAGTCTTTTTTGCCAAACT
>NZ_JBGVMC010000165.1:0-1441 GCF_045124615.1 Succinivibrio sp. | reverse complement strand
CTTATTGATGGTGAAAGTGTAAAATCACACACCAATCAATTTGATGAGCAGATTTCAGGTATTTCACTTGAAGTATTAAAGTTATCTGAAAAAGAAACCATTGATGATGGTGCAGGTAATATAACAACCGGTTTTAAGAGTTACAGTGTTGATATTACAACAGATGCAGATGAAGCTTACAATAAAATGAACAATTTCATCAGTGCATACAACACTCTACAGTCATCTCTTACATCTTTGTATAAACACAACACCTATTCAGATGGTAAGAATCAGTTAGACGGTGGTGATCTTGCTGGTGACTCTCAGGTTAAGGGTATTCAGAACGCTCTGCAAACCATGATCTCAAGATTCAACAAAACTGACAGTGGAGATGGTAGCTCAGGCCAAAACAAAACTATTTTCGACTGTGGTCTGACACTTAATAAAGATGGTACTTTAAGTCTTGATAAGACAAAGTTTACAAAATCAATCAATGAGAGTTTCAACACAGTTGTTAACCTTTTCAGCGCTGAGGATGGTCTGCTCAAGGAAATGAGTACCTATGTAGAAGACTATACTAAGACTGGTGGACTTCTATCAGATCGTGCTGATGATATTCAAAAGCAAATTGATAGTTGGACAGATAAAGAAGAGGCAAATACTGTAAAGCTTGAGCAGTATGAGACTATGCTACGTAAGAAGTATGGCAACCTTGACTCACTGATGGCAAAATACAATACATCATCAACCTACATATCTCAGATCATGAGTAGCGTTGGTAAATAATAAATTTTGCACATATAACAAGGGCGATTTTGAAAATCGCCCTTTTTGTTAACTTTGATAAACATATTTAGTTTAAGATCACTTAAGCTTTTTTACTTCAATATAACAGTCTTTCTTATAGAAACTGATACCATAAGAAAAAATGTTTTTTATAAGAGGCTTTTTGAGAAATTGTTTTGCATACTCTTTCTTTTCAATCTGCTCAAGTGCTTTTACAGCATCCTTGTCTAATAGGTCATCAGAATTTGAAACCTTAATTTCAATGATTACAAGTTTTGAGCCTCTTTTATCTAAAAAAAGAATATCTGCATATCCATTGCCTGTTTCAGTATTAGATTTAAAATCTTTTATATAATCACTGCAGCTTGCAAATATACCAGATAAGAAACCATGATAGTAGTTTTCAGGTTTTGCCTTTGTTGCAAAATCTCTTACTGATACATAATTTAGCAGTAAATCATAGATTTTATCTGATGCAGTTTCACAATCACCTTCAAACAGAGCTTTAGCTATAAGCATAGCTTTATTCTCGCCTTGTGTTGATGATTCTTTAAAATGCTGCAATATGTTAGTTTCAAAGCATTCTCTTATTTCAAGGTTTGGAATTCTAAGTGAATAGATTGCTTTTGGCTTTTCTGTCTCTTCATTTTCAACTCTGTAACCATCAGATGTC
>NZ_JBGVMC010000164.1:0-4127 GCF_045124615.1 Succinivibrio sp. | reverse complement strand
AAATTTCTATAATGCACCTCTTGTTTTTGCAGTGCTTGCCAAAAAAGATGAAGCATGGCATAGACCTTTTGATGGAATGGTGAGCGATCAAATAGACGCAAGTATTGTTACTGATCATATGATGCTTGAGGCTACAGAACTTGGTTTAGGCTCTGTATGGATTTGTTATTTCAATCCAGAAATAATAAAAAATGCTTTAGACATTGATAATGGATATGAGGTTATCAACCTGCTTGCAGTCGGATTTGAGGATGAAAAGTCAAAAGTAGTTCCTAAAAAACGCAAAGAACTTTGCAGTCTTGTAAAACAGATCTAGAAAGAAATTTGATACAACAATATTAAGCTGTACAGACTGACTGTACAGCTTTAAATTTAATCAGTTTTTATAAGCTTTTTTCAGCAAGAATTCCTGCTTTTAGCGTTTCTATAAATTCGCCTTTTTCAAGGTTTTTAACATTGACATCAAGCTGATTGAATGGAATTTCAATACCATATTGAGCAAACTGTTTTAATGTTTCTCTAGACAGATAATCAGTTGTCAGCTTTCTGTTTGCAATCTGTGTTACATAAATATCACATGTAATTGTTACCGCACTTTCATCTAATGATGAAACGTATACTAAAGAAGCATGCTCCTTTGAAATATACTGACATCTGTTGATTATTCCCTTGAGCAGTGATTTTGCCTTTTCAACATCTGCTCCGTAGGCAATTCCAACTACAAAAGACATCTTTGTGATCTGGTTTGATAATGACCAGTTTGTAAGCGCAGAGGTAATGAATTCCTTATTTGGGATCATAACTTCCTTGTTCTCAAAAGAAAGAACTGTAGTTGAACGGATTCTGATTTTGCTTACAGTTCCTGATAATCCGTTCAAGGTAATAATATCTCCAACACGAAGCTGTCTTTCAAACAGAAGGATAATACCAGATACGAAATTAGCAAAGATTTCCTGAAGACCAAAACCTAGACCTACAGATAACGCTGCAACTAGCCATTGCAGATTTTCCCATTTGATTCCTATAGCACCAGCTGCAAATATACAGCCGATACCAAGTATCAGATAGGAAGAAATTACCTTTACGGTATAACTTGTACTCTTCTGATTTTCGCCTTTTTTGAGCAGGAATAATTTTTCGAGAATTAAAGGAAGATTCTTGTTTAATATTCCGGTAATTACAATGACAATAACTGCAAAAAGCACATTGGCAAGAGAAAGGACATTGGTTACTACTACCTGACCGTTAACAACCTGTTTATCAGAATATAGAGTGATTGTTTCAAGGTATCTTAAAACTGATGCAAGATCGTTCCACTGGAAATACATAAGGAAAACAGTGATTATCAGCAGAGCAGTATTTACAATTCTGAATATCTTTGAGCAGATGTAACCTGGTGCCATATTCAGCTGAGAAACTATGCTGTGATTTTCCTTATCATCGTTAGTGTTTGTAAAACTCTTGTTGATGTACACATAAATCATTCTGTGTACAGTCTGGCTTACGATATAGTAGCCAAGAGCAATATAGCATGTATAAGCAACTCTGTTAGTTAGCTTTACAATGGTATACAGATATCCTGATGAAACTGAAATAATAGCAACAAGACATATTGCAATAGCAACAAAACTTAAGGTAATTGATGATAATGTTGTATTTTTCAGATCATTAATCTTTGCAAGTAACTCTCTTGTAAAAATAACAAGTAGTGCAATAAAGGACAGCAACACAACAAGATATGATGTGATATCTGAATAGATGAAGTTTGAATCTGTTTCTGCAACATTTGCAAAGATTAACAGAGGAATTGCAAACATCCAGATTTTTGTGCACTGCTGTCTGAATTTTTTTAGTTTGTATGGTTCAACACAAAAATGTCTTTGTACTAAAGCATTTGGTTTTAGGATCTGTGAAAAGAATACAAACACAAATATATGAAGAACCATGGTCAGAATGATGAAGCTCTGTTTTTCAGTAGTAGCCAGAGCACAGCAAATGACAACTGTTCCAAGTAAAATCAACCAACATAATCTTGGAACCATGAACAGAATATTTGTAATCAGAGCAAGAGGGGTTACAAAAATCGAATCAGAACTTCTATCAAGTCTTAAGGCAAGTTCATTATTGATCCTTGAAATAAAAGGTCTGAATGCAAGCAGAATGAGACCGAAAAACATGAGCGGAAGAATAATGATTACAGATGTATGCACTGTATGCTTAATGAATTTCTCGCTGTTAAATTTGGTAATAAGGTTTGCAGACTCATACTTAACAGCAGGGATACACATTGAGAAGAATTCTACGCCTAATCCCTGATTTGATTTAACCCAGAAAAGCTGCTCAGAAATTTTTGAGTTAATCTGATTGTTTATCTCGTTGTACTGTGTGTATACAACCTTAAGTTCAATAATGGTTGTAAGCTCGTTTGCTATAACCTGATATAGTTCATTGATAGCCAGTCTCTTTTCTGAAACAAGAGTAACAAGATCTGTCTTATAGGAAGATAATGAAGGCTCCTTTCTTATTTCTTCTTGTACTGCTGCTTCAATATCAGTTAGTTTTTCAAGCTGATCTCTTAGCTCAAAGATATAAATATTTAAATTTGCAAGTTCATCATCAAGATTATAATTCAGTTTTATATCAGGCAGATTTGTCAGCTGACGGTTGAGTAGTCTTGATAGAACTAAAGTCTGACCTAATTCGTTTATCTGTTTATCAAGACTTTTTGCAATTTGATCGACCTTACTGTAGGCAGAATTTACCATCTGAAGATCATGCAGATAGGTTGTATCCTTTGTTCTGTTAATAGAAACGTAGCTTTTAATTCTATCTATAGATTCAATATATTTTTTTAATGATGGATGTTTTTTTGCAATCAAATTCTGATTTGCATATTCATCTTCATTTACGTTTGTTTTATTTATAGCAAGCGATAGTTTTTTTACATCTTGTTCAAGACGTTGAAGTTTGAGAGATGTTATTTTTAGCTTGTAAGTTGTGAGATCTTGCAGTGTTGATATATTGTTCAGACTCTCTTTTAAAAAATCATTTTCAAGATTTGCTCTATATATAAGAGTAGCTAATATCTTGTTGTCAAAATCATCAGTGCTTGGCTTTTCATCGATTTTAAGAAGATTCTCTTTTGCACTTGATGTATTTGCAGTTACTGTATTTTTTGCTTTCTCTGGTAATGTTTGAACATAATCGCGAGCTTTTACAGCAGATGAAATTTCAATTTGCGCTGTTGCAAGTGCACTGTTAGCTTTTTCAAGTTCTGTCTTTAGCTCATCAGCGCTCATTTTTGAAATTCTTTCATCGCTGATAGGAGTAGCATTCTGTTCTGAAGCGTAGTTTTTCATAAGAACAGCAAGCTTCTGCGATGGATTCTTTAAAGAAGCATCAAGTTTGTTCTTTGCATCTCTTAATTCATAGATTTTATTTAAAGCATCTATACCTTGATAGTAAAGACTTTTCTTTAATTCCTTAGTTTCATCTGAGATTGTTGTATCTGAAGAAAGATCATTTAACTGTTTGTTAATATCTGATATTTCTGGCAGGTTGATGTTTCCTATGGAAGTTTGGAGTGAAAGCTGCTGTGCAGTACAAATTGTGCTGAAGAAAAAAAATAGTGCGAATATAAATTTTTTCATGAAAAAGCCATTATGTTTGAATATTCTTAATAATCATGAAAATTATAATTAAAAATAATTATAAAAGACATAAAAGGAAGAAAATAATGTTATGCGATAGAATTACTGTCAATACAATGTTGACTCGCAAACCTATATATTTCATGAAAATTATACGTTTTTGTTAACAGTTACATTACTCTATATATGAAATTTTTGTTGTTTTTATTTTATATTTTTATTTTCTTAAATTATAAAATATTAGTGTCTAGAATAGAATTTTATATATTTTATTTCTAATTTTTTTATATTGTGATATCTTCAATAAGTCTTTATTTTGGGATGCTATAAAATGTTGATAGATCTATTCACAACTGACAACTTCAAATTGCTTTATCTTTTGTATGAAAATCAGTCTGTCGTCTTAGATAAAAAAGTTATTCCACTTACACAAAGTGAGATAAGTGAAGCGCTAGGAATGTCAAAAGCAAAGATTAA
>NZ_JBGVMC010000163.1:0-1400 GCF_045124615.1 Succinivibrio sp. | reverse complement strand
CTGGCCACACTGGATTGTAAGTAGCTCGTTTTTTTCGTTTAATTTCAGAAAACACTCTTCACCTGTAGTAAGAGTTACAAGCTCCTGCAGTAAAGGAATTGCTTTTAGCTTTCTCTGCTCCTCATTCATTGATGTTGCTGCAATGATTCTGTCAAAAATATCCATAACTGCTCCTTAAATTAAACTGATCTTGAAATATCAAAATTTCTTACAACGTTCTGAAGAGGGCCACAAAGATCTTCAATCTGCAGAAGAACTCGTTTTTTACTCAGTAACGATGAAACGTAAGTATGAGAGAGAGTTGAAGAACTCAGGTTTATTCCGTTGATCTTCTTTAATCTGATGAATGTAAAAGGATCGATTTTTAAATCTAGATGAGCATGAGATCCTGATTTAGCCTGAATGTACCAATCAGATGAACCCGTCAGGGATGGAGGGATGATCCTAATGCCAATAGGGTCATTTTTTACATCTAAATATGTATTTCCCACAGCTATCTGCTGTGCGTTTATATTATCGTTATTAATATATTCGTTTAATTCCTTATTAATAGAGAGATCATTTTTTTCCAAAGATTCTGTTTTTTGAGATCCTTTTTTTCCAGAAGTGCCCTGTGGGAAACGACATTTTTTTCCAACATTTTTCTTTGTCTTTAAGCTTAATAACAGTGACTTTAAAGAGTCATTAGTCATACTTGAAAGGTCAGTATCAGAAGAGCAGGATTTGCAGCGTTTAAGCACTATTTTTCTGCAATGATCAGAGCTTGTGATGTTGAACTTCTCAGAATACTGAGTGCTAATATCATCACTAATATTTACAGCCTTTACAGCTTTTTTAGAAACATCAGAACAATAAGAAATAGCTTTAAGCTCAATTAGAGAGGCATAAGCATTGCGAAGAGTTCTATCTGAAATGCTAAGTTCTTTACATATTAGAGCTGCATCCTCGTTATCGGTGAAGAAACCTAAATCAGCTTTGGCAAAGAATGATGATTTATCCAACAAATATGAGAATACAAGTATCTCAGAGGCCTTAAGCTTAGATGCACCTGATTCAGTATATAGAGAAGAAACAGAAAGAAACTTGCCTGAAAAATCATTGACACATGTGAGCATGATGCTGCGAGAGCTGTTCTGGCCATATGTTACAGAAATAAGATCTAATTTTTCTAATCTATCTATGTGTCTTCTTATTTGAACGAGGCTGAATAAACCATGTACACGATCAAAAAGCTCTGAATTAGAGTAATCAATAATATAGGATGGAGAATTTTTACAGAGATTTGTAAGAATTGACAGGAAAACTTTAAGTGTAGGACTAAGTTCTAAACTTAGTTGCTCTTTGAAAAGAATTCCGATGATAGATAACTCACCAACTGGAGAAATTGGCAGAATAACTGA
>NZ_JBGVMC010000162.1:0-4177 GCF_045124615.1 Succinivibrio sp. | reverse complement strand
ACAAGGAATGTTTAATTCTTGATAGCGATAATGGAGAAATCATTGTAAACGGAAAAACCGAAAAGCGTCTTGCTGACACTATCAAAGTCAAGATTGCAGAAGTTAACCATGATACAAGATCAATTATTGGTGCATTAGCAGAGCCAATTGGCAATCTGCCACTTTTAAATCCAGAAGATGTTAAAAAGAAAGCACCTGCTTTTAACAAAAAGAGATAATCCATCTACACTGTTATAGTTGAAAAAAAACGGATGCCATTTTTTAATGCATCCGTTTTCTTTTCAATAAGTTAAAGTCTTATCTACTGTTCAATTCCAGACTGTTTTAACAGTGAATCAACACTAGGTTTTCTTCCAAGGAATTTCTCAATATTTACAAGTGGATCGTATGCGCCACCACAAGCTAATATCAGATCTTCAAAATCATTTGCTGTCTGCTTATCAAAGATACCATTCTTTTCAAATACTGAGAAAGCATCTGCAGCAAGTACTTCAGCCCACTTATAGCTATAGTAGCCTGCAGCATAACCACCTGAGAAGATATGGGTAAAGCAGTTAGGGAATCTTGAATTTTCATAATTAGGAACAACGCTAACTTCTTTTTTAACATCATCTAATATTTCAAAGATTCTTGCACCTTTAGATTTATCGTACTCATAATGAATTCTGAAATCGAACAGAGCAAACTCAATCTGACGAAGCATTGCCATTGCAGAATGATAATTCTTTGCCTTATTTAAGGCATCTAGTTTATCTTTTGGTAATGAAGACTTTGTCTTTTCGCTAAATGAAAGGAACTTCAATACCTCTTCTTGCCAAGCAAAATTCTCATTAAACTGAGATGGAAGTTCAACAGCATCCCAAGGTACACCATTGATACCAGATACTCCTGGAATATCAATTTTAGTTAACAGATGATTTAGAGCATGACCAAACTCATGGAATAAGGTTGTTACCTCATCATGAGTTAAATGAGTCTTTGAGTCACCTACAGGTCTTGTGAAATTACATACAAGATATGTTGCAGGTAGCTGTAAGAATCCGTCATCTCTGTATCGTCTAGTCTGACACTCATCCATCCATGCACCACCGCGTTTACCTGGTCTTGCATAGAGATCCATATATAAAGAGCCTATTCTTGAACCAAATTTATCTTCATAAACATCAAAGCATTTAACCTGATCGTTCCAGACATCAACACCTAAACGCTGTTTTAAGGTAATACCATATAATCTATGGGCAACTTCAAACAGGCCTTTTACTACAACATCTTCTGGAAAATACTCTCTTAAAGCTTCCTGATCTATTGAATATAGTTTTTTCTGTAGTTTTTCTGAGAAAAAAGCCATATCCCAAGGCTTTAGATCGTTTATGCCAAATTCTTTTGCAAATTCTCTTAACTTAGCAACTTCTTTTTCGCCCTGTTTCTTACTCTTTTTTGCAAGATCTTTTAAAAATGAAATAACAGTTTCTGGAGTGTCAGCCATTTTTCTTGCTAAAGAGTAATGAGCATATGACTTAAAGCCAAGTAAAGTTGCAAGCTGAGATCTTAAATCTAGGATCTCCTCCATGATGGCATTATTGTCAAACTCTCCTGCGTTCTCACCGATTTCTGAAGCTCTAGTTGAATATGCCTTATAGATCTTTTCTCTTAAATCTCGATTCTCACAGTAAGAAATAAATGGAAGATAAGAAGGCATTTCAAGAGTGAATACATAACCATCTAGCTTTCTGTGTTTAGCTTCCTCTTTTGCAAGATTTAAAGATGATTCTGGAAGACCTTTTACGTCATCTTCATTTGTAACGTGAAGGATGTAAGCATGGGTTGCATCAAGAACATTATTTGAGAATTTTGATTCAATCTCTGACAGTCTTGATACTATTTTCTTATATTTTTCCTGATCAGCTTCATCAAGCCCGATACCTGAGAGTTTAAAATCCTTGATTTCGTTTGTTATTGATTTTCTCTGAGGAATAGATAATCTTCCAAATGCATCTGATGCCTCAATCTTAAGCAGAGCCTCATACATAGGCTTATACTGACCAGCCCATGATGAATACTCAGATAAGAGTGGCAGACAAGCATCATGAGCTTCACGTAATTCTTTTGTATTGTTCACTGAATTTAGATGAGATACAACCGACCAAACCTTTCCAAGGCAGTCTGATGCCTCCTCAATAGGAGCCATAATGTTATCCCATGTTGGATCTTCACTATTCTTCTGACAAACATCTATTATTGTCTGCTTGCATTTTTTAATAACCTTTTCAAGTGCAGGTTTTACATGCTCTGGCTTTACTAAAGAAAAATCAGGTAAACCAGAGAATTTTAATAACGGATTATCTAATTCAATGTTATTCATATCTGTCCTTATTATTGATATTTTCTGTCATATCAGCATTTTGTTTATCTTTGTGCATTATAGCAACAAGATTTCAATCAACAATTAACAAATTTCAAAAAACTGTGTTTATTAACCGCTGAAAAAGAGGTTATTTTTTCTAAAAAAGCGATTTTTTGATACAACCGTGACCATGTGCTAAAATCTGAACTAAGAATTAAATGGAACAGAGCAAAAAAGAATGTCCGATCAGAATAAAAGTATTTATGAACAGCGAATTGCTGAAATAAAGCAGCTTTTAGAAAACTACGAGCTAGATGCTATTATCGTCAACCATGACGACGAATATCTATCTTATGAACTTAACGAAAGCCAGGAAAGAATAAAATATATTTCCGGATTTTCAGGCTCAGCAGGTTATGTGGTTATTACTGCTAATCCAAAAGAAGAATTAAACAGTTCTGGTATTGACGTAACATCTAGCAAGGATGCGCATAAATACCATGCCTCAAAAGGAAATGCTGTTTTCGTCGATGGCAGATATGTTGTTCAGGTTAAAGAACAAATAAGCTCTGAACTTTTTGATAACTACGACTTTTCCAAACTGTCTGTAGAAGATTACCTTTCTCATGTTTTGAACAAGAATGCCAAGATAGGCATTGATATGAACTGCATAAGCTATAAGGAATATCTGAAAATTAAAGATACTCTTGAAGCTAACAACATGGAGCTTGTTCAAACAAACGGAAATCTTGTTGATAAAATCTGGTTTGATAAACCAGAAGAAGTCATATCCCCAATTGAAATTTTCAATGACGAATATAATGGATGTCCAAGTCCTAAAAAACGTCAGGAAATTGCTCAATACCTTAGAGATCATGAATTAGATGCCACTGTAATTTGTGATCCTGAAAGTATATGCTGGCTACTCAATATCAGAGGAAACGACAGAAAATGTCTTCCTATAATCAACTGTAAGATGGTAGCCTACTCAAATGAAGCTCTAGAATGGTACATAAATCAGGCTCATTTTGTTGGTGATGATATCGAGGACATGCTACAAGAACATGTAGGACATGTAGATATTTTCCCTGAAGAAAGATTTGATGAAGTACTAGATCGTCTTTGTCAGTCAAGCTGCTCTGTTCTTGTTGATCCTGACTCAACAAATGCTCATACCATGATGCACCTTTATGAAGGTGGAGCTAAGGTTGTAGAAGATATCGGTGTATGTCTTTTACCTAAAGCAAAAAAGAATCACATCGAGATTGCAGGTGAATATAAGGCACATATAAAAGACGGTATTGCCATGTGCCGTTTCCTGTCTTGGCTTGATAATCTCACAAAGCTTGATATCCCCGTTGAAAATGATGAAGCCTTTACTAGAAGAGTTGAGGATACAACAGAGTTGGATCTTGCAAACAGAGCTTTGAGCTTCAGAAAAGTTGAAGAAGGCTTTATTGGATTATCATTTGATACAATCAGTGCTCTAGGCCCAAATGCGGCAATGTGCCACTATAACCATGAAAACGTAGCAGAGCCTCGTGCTCTTGGTCATGACAGCATTTATCTTATTGATTCTGGTGCACATTTTAATGAAGGTACTACAGATATAACAAGAACTATTCTTGTAAGTCCTCATATCAGTGATGAAATCAGAAAGATGTACACTACAGTGCTTAAGTCCCATATTGCTCTTGCAAGTCTGATTTTTCCAAGTGGAACATCAGGAATGCAGATTGATGCTATTGCAAGACGACCATTGTGGGATCTTGGTCTTGATTATGCACACGGCACAGGTCATGGTGTAGGTCATGTACTATCTGTTCATGAAGG
>NZ_JBGVMC010000161.1:0-4787 GCF_045124615.1 Succinivibrio sp. | reverse complement strand
CCAACAACTGTACGTAAGCGTGCAAAGGCTTCTGCAATTAAGCGCCACGCCAAGAAGTTGGCCCGCGAAAATGCGCGCCATACAAGACTTTACTAATCACGCAACTTTGTCGTAAGACATGGCTGAATTAGTCTAGTTGCTTGTATGCACTAGATAGAATCTATCACTAGATTTAAATATGAAAAAGGGTTAGTTTCAACTAACCCTTTTTGTTTGTCACCAGGAATAGAATTAATTAATCTTCTGAAAAATCTGATAAATCAGACCAGAAACTTACTGCTCTTGAAATCCAGTTAACACCAACAGATGAATCATGATTGATTCCAAGTCCAAATCCATGTCCTAATCTTGGCATTACAAGATAATCAGCATCAATACCATTCTTCTTAAGATTTACTATAGATGATTTAAGAATTGTGCTGTTAACAATCTTATCCTGATCACCAACTACTATGAATGTAGGAATTTCTTTCTTTGATGGGAAAAAACTTAAAGGATAGGTTAATATATTTGTAGAAGGAAGGTTCTGCAGGATCTTCTCATCTTTTAATGCTTTATGACAGACATTGATAATTACCTGTGCACCTACAGAAGCGCCCCATAATGAATAATGATCTGCTTTAACACCTAATCTTGTACTGTTTTTCTGTATATATTTAATAGCTTTTACAAGATCTTCAGATCCCTTAGTTACGTCACCAATTCTATATGATAAAACAAATACATTGTAGCCTCGTCTTGAAATAGGAATGGCTATTGGAAATCCTTCATGAAGAATTGTTCTGTACTTGTAACCACCAGGAACCACAATTGCATATGGAGCATTCCTCTTTCCTCTAAAGAAGAACAGGCCTGTATTCTGAAGTGACGGATCTTTTTTCACTTCTTCGTCAGTATAATAAGAGTAGAATACCTGTTTTCCATTCTTACATTCCTTTGCAAGATACTCAAGACTTTCTAAAGTATTAACTGTTTTTACATTTCTATGTAAAGTCATTATCTTTGAAAGCATGTTTAAAGGATAATTAAGGTGCTCTTTTGTTGTATCCGGCAGGATGAGATTTGAAAACCCCGCAAAATCAGGATACACAAGAACATCATTAAATGTGTTTGTAGCCTTGAAAAACTGATAGACATCAGTTGCCTTGTCTACACCATGACGATATTTGTTAGCTGATACATCATCTAACAGCATGTTGTAATAGTTGTTACTTACCTGTGCAGCAGAACTTAACTGCATTGGAAGTAAAATACACATACCTAGTAATATTCTCTGTATAGTCTTTTTTATTATCATTTTTATCGCTCAAAATGTATTATTTAAAAGCTATCAGTAAAAGGATAGTGCAAAAATATTATTAAAGAGATGAGCTATTTCAAATTATTGATATTTGATATTGATCAATTTTGTTTTGCCTATTTTACAAAACTATAAATGAGGATTTGATTTATGTCACTGTGCATTCTGTGCTATTTTAAAGAGTGCACAGTGTATGTATCAAGGAAGGATATTTCCTGCAGCTAAATACAGCTCATACCACTGCTCTTTAGTCAGTTTGAAATCACATGCTTTTGATGATTCAATTACTCTGTTTATATTGGTTGTTCCAATTACAGCCTGCATCTGATTTGGAATTCTAAGAACAAAAGCAATTGCAACGGCCGTTGGAGTCACACCATTTTCTGATGCAATTTTGTTTAAAACCTCATTAAGCTTTGGATATTTATCTGAACCAATAAATACACCTTCAAAGAATCCATACTGCATTACAGACCATGCCTGAACGACAATCTTTTTCATTTTGCAATACTCAAGAATTCCACCTTCTCGCATAATGGCAGGGTTGTTTGTCATATTCACATTAAACTGGGCGTCAAGCATAGGTGTATGGCAGATACTTAACTGAACCTGATTTGCACAGATCTCCTGATCAAGAGCACTAGACAGATACTCTATCTGCTGAGAATTCATATTGCTTACACCAAAATTAATAACTTTTCCCTGCTCTTTTAGAATATTAAAAGCCTCAGCAACCTCATCAGCTTCCATAAGAGCATCTGGTCTGTGCAGTAACAGAGAGTCTAGATGATCAACCTGCATTCTTTTTAGTGAAGCATCAACACACTTTAGAATATAGTCTTTTGAAAAATCGTAGTAGGTAAATTTCTCACCAATTCTGATACCACATTTGCTTTGAATGAAGAACTTATCTTTTAAAGAAGGATTATCTTTTAGAACCTCACCAAATTTGCTCTCTGCTACTCCTTTTGAATAGCAGTCAGCCAGATCAACAATATTGATACCGTTTTCTAAAGCACATTCTAATAGTTCTGCAATCTTTGAATTATCAAGAGAAGGAATTCTCATTAGACCCAAAACTACTTTTGAAACTTTAGTTTTGTGCTTTCCAAATTCAATATATTCCATACAGACTCCTAATGTTCTACTACATTTCTCATACTCTGACCTGTAACAAAAGCTCTTACATTATCAGATGAAATCTTTACGATTCTGTTCTTGGTTTCCTGCAAGAAGAACCAGCCTGCAACATGGGGAGTAAGTAAAATTCTAGGCTCACTCCAGATTGGGCTGTTTTTATCTAATGGCTCATGTCTTGTTACATCAAGTGCAGCACCTGAGAGTTTTCCATCCTTAACAGCCTGCACAAGAGCATTCTCGTCTACAGCATCGCCTCTGCCTACGTTTATAAAGTAAGCTCCATTCTTCATCACATCAAAATGATTTTTATCAAACAGATTTACAGTTTGAGGTGTAGATGGCAGAACATTAACTACAATATCAGCTTTTTTAACGGCCTTTTCAAAGTCATCAAGAGTATAAAGCTCATCAATATATTCTGGCTTATCACTAATATTTCTTTTAACGCCAATAACACATGATGCACCAATGGCCTTTACTTTTTTAGCATAGCTTTTACCAATGTCACCAAGTCCTAATACTGTGATTGTTGAATTCTCTACAGAGATAATTTTTCCAAGATCAGACCAATCCTTGTTATTCTGCTTATCTCTGTACATATGAAAATGACGGATTAGTGAAAATGTCATAGCAAGCATATGCTCTGATACTGCAGGAGAAAAAGCACCGACACATGAACAAAGAATTGTTTTATCAGAAATCTTTTTTATGTAGTTGTCATATCCTGCCGAATTAAGCTGCAAAAATTCTAGATTTTTTGCACTTTCAAGAAGATTAGGATTTATATTACCAACAATGATGTGCTTATCCTTTACATCATCAGCACTGACCTCGCTTTGCTTTTTTACAGTGAGGGCAACATCAGGAATTGATTTATATATTTCTATCTCTTCTTGTGTTAAATCAAGTGCAACTAATAAATTCTTCATATTTCACTCTCTATTCAAAAGGATACTTTACAGCAAGCTGTGCTCTTATTGAGTCCATAAGATTCATCATATAAATGGTTCTTTCATGTGGCATTGAAGGACATTCAATCAGACCTTTTTCAATACACTCTGCACATTCAGTCAGCTCATATTCATATCCTGTTAACTGTTCAGGGCAGTTTATTTCCTTTACTACCTTGTACTCTTTATCAAATACAGTAAGCTTCTGAGGATTATTGATATTCTCAACCTGAATAAAGCCCTTAGTACCGTGAATCATTCCGTATCTGTCTGATACAGCAAGAGCACTTGCACATAAAACAGCCATCTGACCTGTTTTCTCATAAGTGAATGTTACAGAGTCAGACATATCTACACCTAATGAATTCTTTACACATAAGGCTTCAATATAGTCAGGATCGCCTAATACCATATTCGCAAAATTCAAAGCATAGATACCAACATCAAGTAAGGCACCACCTGCAAGTTCTGGTTTTTGTAATCTTTCCTTGTGCGCCATTGAATAGGACAGGTTTGCAGTAACCATCATCGGTGCACCAATAATTCCAGATGCAACAACATCATTTATAATCTGGCGCATTGGCTGATATCTTGTCCAGATTGCCTCGCATAGTAGGACATTATTCTCTTTTGCAAGATCACAAAGCTCCTTAGCCTGCTTTGCATTGATGGTAAAGGCCTTTTCACAAAGAACATGCTTTTTGTGTTCTATTGCCTTTTTTACCTGTTCATAATGAAAATTGTGTGGAGTTGCTATATAGACAAGATCAACTTTTGGATCATTGTAGACCTCGTCATAAGAACCATAAGCTTTGATAGCTCCATATTCTTTTGAGAATTGCTCGGATTTTTCTTTTGAACGAGAGCCAACAGCATAAAGCTTTACTTTGCTATCGCCTCGTGAATTCATCATAACGATGGTCTTTGCAAGTACAGCTGCTATAGCACCTGCACCGATAATAGCTAGATTAATCATATAAACTCCTTTTTTCATATAATAAAAAGGTTTATATGACAATTTCAAGAATGAATACTGAAGATCTTAACAGTGTTAAAAAAAATATAATGCAATTTCTTGCATTATATTTTTTTCTAATAAAATTTATAAAGGCAGTGGATTGTTATTCTTCAAAATCAACAGCAACTCTCTCAAGAGCAATCTCCCTGCAGATGCTTGCAACAGCAACGTGTCTTGGATCAGTTGCATATGAATTGAGATCATCCATATTGTCAAATTCACATACTAAGGTTGCATGGAATTTCTCTTTTGGATTTACATTAACACCAACCTGTAAAGAACGGATCACCTCGATTTGGCCCACTAATCCTTTCAGACCGTTTAAGAATCTGTGCATCTGCTCTTCAGTACCTTCTTTAAATCTCCACATTACAATATG
>NZ_JBGVMC010000160.1:0-9880 GCF_045124615.1 Succinivibrio sp. | reverse complement strand
CTTATTGCAATAATGCCAACACAGATCAGAATAAGAGCACCAACTAGGATAACTCTGTCAAAACTTGATCTGCTCTTTACTGACATAAAGGATCCTCTTAAGACTCTAGTGATGAAACTAGTTCAACAAAAACCTGTCCTCTGTGTTCAAATCCTTTGAACTGATCAAAAGAAGCACAGGCAGGTGATAGGAGAACAGCCTGACCAGATTTTGCAATCTCCTTGCTTCTCTCCAGAGCCTCCTGCATTGTTTCAACATTGATGCAGTACTCTGAACTTAAATCAAGGATCTGCTGTTTGTCTTTTCCAAAACAGAATACCTTACATACCTCTTTACCAAGATATTTCTTTAAAGGAGTAAAATCCTGACCTTTGCCAAGACCGCCTGCTAACAGAATTATTCCATTCTTATGAAGATCACGAAGACCTGCAATAGCAGCCTCTGTTGATGCAACATTTGTAGCTTTTGAATCATTGTAGTAGCTTACGTCATTTAAAACTTTTACAAGCTGGCATCTGTGAGGAAGACCTGTGAATGTTCTTAAAGCTTCTACCTGAGCTTTTCTGTCAATGCCTACACTGTCAGCTAAAGCCATACAAGCAAGTGCATTCAGGTAATTGTGCTCACCATAAATCTTAAGTTCATTAACATTTAAGATTCGCTTTGAATCAACAGTCAGATATGTTGCAAAAATAGTTTTTTCAAGACCATACTCTTTATAGTCAGAACCAAAGGTTCTGATCTTGTAATCGCCTTTCAAAGTTGGTTTTGTTCTTTCATCCTGTCTATTGATGATGATATTCTGCGCATTGTGATATGCAACCTGCTTTGCCATTGCATACTCTTCAATTGAGCCATGATAACGATCAAGATGATCCTCTGATACGTTAAGGATGGTTGCAGCCTTAAGCTTTAAAGATACGCATGTTTCTAGCTCGAAACTTGAAAGTTCAAGAACATAAAGTTCGATATCGTCAGAGAGAATATCAAAAACAGGAATACCAATATTTCCACCAAGACCAACCTTGATGTTAGCCACATTTGCCATATAAGCAACAAGAGATGTAACTGTTGATTTACCGTTTGAACCAGTGATACCAACAATTGGAGCCTTAGCAACTCTTGCAAACAGTTCAATATCACCAACAATTTCGACACCACAGCTCTTTGCATAAGCAATTTCTTCTTGATAGATACTTATACCAGGTCCGATTACAACCATGTCATAAGTTGCTAGAACTTCTTTATCTAGAGGCCCTAAATGCAGATCGATACCTACAGGCAGATCTGAAATATGTGGAGGATTCTGTCTTGTATCAAAAGCTGTAAATTTTTTGAGATCATGCTTTATCAGATATCTGATAACAGAAATGTTGGACATTCCAAGTCCAACAACAGCAACTTTTTTCTGATTTAATGATGTGTCCATGATAGCCTTCATTTTTTATTATCTGAGTTTGAGAGTTACAAGGCCTAATAAAACAAGTACGATTGTGATGATCCAGAATCTTGCCATCACTCTTGGCTCTGGCCAGCCACCCTTTTCAAAGTGGTGATGAATAGGAGCCATTCTGAAAATGCGCTTGCCTCTCATCTTGTATGAACCCACCTGAAGCATTACAGAAATTGTTTCTAAAACAAAGATACCGCCCATAATGAAAAGCAGAATTTCCTGACGGATAAGAACTGCAATCATACCTAAAACAGCACCTAATGATAATGAACCTACATCGCCCATGAATACCTGAGCTGGATATGAGTTGTACCAAAGGAAGCCTAAACCGGCACCTACAATTGCAGTACATGCAATTGCAACTTCAGTTGCATTTGGTACATAAGGAATGTAAAGATAACTTGCAAAGTTTGCATTAGATGTTGCCCATGCAACAATGCCAAGTCCGGTTGCAACTGTAATTGTTGTAATAATTGCAAGACCGTCAAGGCCGTCTGTCAGATTAACTGCATTTGATGAACCGGTAAGCACAAAATAGGCAAGAGGAATAAGGATAAAGCCTAAATCCGGCATAAAATCCTTAAAGAAAGGTATTACGAAAGTGGTTTCAGCAGAACTCTTTGCACCACCGTAAATACAGCATGCAAGAATAATTGCAATAGCTGACTGCCAAAAGTACTTGTACTTTGCTCTAAGTCCATGTGGATCGTGGCGAACAACTTTCAGATAATCATCTGAAAAACCAATTGCAGCATAGCCTATAAGTGTAGCAAGAATATACCATACATATGTATTATCAAGATGGCACCACAGGAGCATTGAAACTGCAATTGAACCTACGATAAGAACACCACCCATTGTTGGAGTACCGTTCTTTGAAAGATGTGACTGTGGTCCGTCATCTCTTACAACCTGACCAAAATGCAAAAGCTGTAGCTTTTTAATCAGATATGGTCCAAAGCATAATGAAATTATTAAAGCTGTAAACAGTGACATTACAGCTCTGAAAGTTAAATAGTCAAAAACTCTGAATGATGGGACATACTCATCAAGGTACTGTGACAAAAGAACTAGCATGTTCTCTCTCCTGATTTATTTATTCTCTCTACGATTTCATCCATATGCATACTATGAGAGCCTTTTACAAGGAATGTTACATGCTCATATCTGCCTATTAGAGTGAGTGCATATTTTACGAGATCTTCTCGGTTTTTAAAATGTTTTGATATCTGTTTTGCAATAGAACAGGTGCTTTTTGAAAGTTCTCCTACACACAGAATTTCATCCACCTTTGTCAAAGCATGCTCGCCTACCTTTTCATGCAAGCTTACAGCGCTGTCACCTAGCTCGCCCATATCTCCAAAAACCAATACTCTATGTCCCTTATAGGCACTTAAAGTATCAATACCAGCAATTACTGCGTTATAGCTTGCATTATAGGCATCATCAATTACTGTCATATTTGCATGATTCGTAACAGTAAGTCTGCCTTTAAGAGATGATGCTTTTTCAAGACCTGTTTTTAAAGTGCTATTCTTAGCACCGGAAATAAGTGAAAGCGCACAGGCTGCAGCTGCATTATAGGCATTGTGAAGGCCTATAACATTCATTGTTGTGCTAAATGAGCTCTCTTGTGTTGTAATATCAAAACTCAATGAATCTTCATTTTGCTTGATGGAACTTACCTTCACAAAATCATTGTCATTTGTTCCAAAGGTCAGAAGATTTCCAGATCTGAAAGCTGCAGCAAAGTCTGAACGCCATCTGTCAGCATAAGGTGAATCTGATGGTACTACAGCTTTTTTACCTCTTGATAAAACATCATCAAGAATTTCTGACTTGCCATGATATACACCGTCTTGAGATCCAAAACCTTCAATGTGAGCAGAACCTACATTATTGATAAGGGCTGTATCAGCTTTTAAAAACTCACAAGTATGAGCAATGTCATAAAGATGAGATGCACCCTGCTCTACAACAGCAAAATCATAGGTATTATCAAGTCTTAAAAGAGTTAATGGCACACCAATATCATTGTTGAAATTACCAAAAGTGCACATGCTGTTGCCATTTTCTGACAGAATTGAATTGGTAAATTCCTTTACTGTGGTTTTACCGCATGAACCTGTAAGTGATGCAATGGTACCTTTAAATTTACGTCTTACAAGATAAGAACAGTAACCTAGTGCCTTTTGTGTATCATCACAAAGAACAGCACTAGTACCGTTTGGTAAATTATTTACAACCTTTGAACATAAAACTGCAACTGCTCCATTTTCTATGGCCTTTGCAATAAAATCATGTCCATCAAAGCGCTCGCCTACAAGAGCAACAAACAGTGCATCCTTACAGTCGCGAGAATCTGTACTTACTTTATTGATTTGCTTATCTTCGCCACTAAGTTTGTAGTTAGCAAAAATACACAGTTCTGATAATGAAAAACTAATCACACTTGACTCCTAATAATCTGCAGGCTATTTCCCTATCAGAAAAGTGAATGGTTTTATCCTTAAAAATCTGATAATCCTCATGACCTTTTCCGGCAATCACAATACAGTCATTCTCTGTTGCCTTGCTAAAGGCATATTCAATTGCCTTTTCTCTGTCTTCGATCATTACAACATTATCAGCCTGAGCAACACCTAATGCCATATCATCTAATATTGCCTTTGGATCTTCTGTTCTTGGGTTATCTGATGTAAATACAGCTCTGTCAGCAAAGATAGATGCCTTGATAGCCATGATAGGGCGTTTACCTTTATCTCTGTCACCACCGCAACCTAAAACCACATAGACAAGACCATTTAGGAAATGCTGCTTAACGCCCCTTAATACCTGTTCGACACCATCTGGTGTATGTGCATAATCAACAATAATATGAGGCTTGTTAGGTGCACTAAAGCACTCCATTCTGCCCTTAATTGGTTTTAAATCTGACGCTGACTGCAGCAGTCTGTCAAAATCAAATCCCAATGATAAAAGAGTTGCCAAAGCGCAGGCAAAATTCTCAACATTAAAATGACCTAGAAGACCTATTTCACATTCGCCAGAGCCAAATGATGACTCAATTTCCAAATGAATTGAATGTGGTTTGTAGATGATGTTTCTTATCCACACATATCGTGAGCATTCTAGAAGCTCTGAATAGGTGTTGAAATCTGAACTGCAAGAATATGCTATAAAACCAGGAAAATTCTGAGAATATGCTCTGCCCTGTTCATTATCAATGTTGATTATCACATTCTGTTTTGGAACCATTTTCAGAAAATCTTCTTTTGCCTTTGCATAATTTTCCATGGTCTTATGATAATCAAGATGATCTCTTGTAAGATTTGTAAATGCACCTGCTACAAAATGAACTGAGTCAACACGACCTTCGCATACACCGATTGAAGATACCTCAAGAGCTGCAAATCTTGCATGCTCATTTACAACATCCCTTAATGCTCGCTGAAGTCTTACAGAATCAATTGTTGTGTTCGCGCTCTTTTTTAGATTTGGTAAAAAACCATAACCTAATGTTCCAAATACAGCGCACTTTCCATAATTTGCAAGTTCAATCCACTGCGAAATCAGCGTGGTGATGGTGGATTTTCCATTTGTTCCTGTTACACCGATAAGGCCAAGCTTGTCTGAAGGATCATCATAAAACCATGAGGCAAAATCACCAAGAGAACTCTTTTTTGGAACTATGAAAAGAGGAATGGTTACATCCTTTAAATATGATGTTGGAACCTTTGTTGTATACTCAATAACTATAGCAGCCGCACCTAAATCCTGAGCTTTTTTTGCAAAAGAAAGGGCATTTACCTTAGTTCCCTTTACTGCTACAAAGACATCATTCTTTTTTATCTGTCTTGAATCCATCTCAAGATTATTCAATTCAAGAGAAACATCCTCATTTTCTGGAGTCTTGCCAAAAAACTTATATAAATCAGCTAATTTTTTCATATTTTCCTACTGCTGAGAATTTTCTATCTGTCTGTCAGGTTTTATATTATAAATCTGAAGAGCATGTGACATCACATCTCTGAATACCGGGCCTGAAACCACACCACCGTAGAACTGACCTGCCTTTGGTGCAGAAATAACTACAACAAGAGCAAATCTTGGATCGGAGATTGGAGCAAAACCTGCGAACGTTGAAACATACTCATTAGAGTATCCTCCAGATTTTGCAATCTTTGCTGTACCTGTTTTTCCTGCAACCCTGTATCTTTCAATAGCTGCCTTTCCACCTGTACCTTCTGAAACTACAGTCTCCAAGGCATTCATCATATATTTTATCTGACGGTGATTTACTATCTGAGAACCTTCTTGAGGCTTCAACGTTTTTAATACAGAGATTGGTCTTCTGTAACCGCCAGAGGCTAATGTTGCATATGCTGAAGCTAACTGAGCTGTCGTAACAGAAATGCCGTAACCAAAACCTAAGGTAGCCTCATCAATTTTTGACCAAAACGCTCTGTTCGCATTAAGTCTTCCTGCACTCTCACCTACAAGATATGTTCCTGACTTATGGCCAAAACCGAAATTCTCCACCATCTTAAGCACTTTATGAGGACCTATTCTCATAGACAGTCTTGCCATACCTGTATTTGATGAATACTGAATGATATCCTTTAAAGTTCCGCTCTGCATTGCATGTGAGTCACGTACTGTCTTACCATCTACAATAAACGGTCTTGTATCAAAAACCTCATTCCAGCTTGTAGCCTTAGCTTCAAGAGCTGCTAGTGCAACTATTGGTTTTAGAGTTGAACCTGGCTCAAACGTATCTGTAATGGTTCTGTTTTTTGCATTATTGCTATCAAAATGTGTTCTGTCATTCGGATCAAAGGAAGGAGATGTAACCATAGCCAGAACTTCACCTGTTTTTACATCAACCAAAACTGCACATCCACTGTCAGCATCATTGCTTTTAACAGCTTCTTCAAGTTTCTGGTATGCAAGATCCTGAAGTCTTTGATCCACACTTAAAATAAGATTGCCACCCTGATTACCTTTCTGAACGGTACCAAGATTTTCTACGATATGATTGTATCTGTCCTTATTTGCCTTATCTAACTGAGCATGAGATGACAGATAGGCATTAAAGCTCTGCTCAACACCATAAATACCAGTACCCTCACCGTTTAAAATTCCGACTAGTGGTGCATTTACTTTACCGGTTGGATAGTATCGTTTATAGGTATCAACTAGAATGAGACCTTCTGGGCATATGGCTTTGACTGATGATGCTTTATCAAATTCAAGATAGTGCTTTAAATTTACAAAACGCTTTTTGGGATTTTGCGTTTTCTTGTAAAGAACGTTAACATCAATATCAAGTAAGGATGCAAGCTGATTCATCGCTCCCTTATCCTGATAAACTCCTGATTCATGAAGTTTTTTCGGATCGGCATTCACTTCCTTTACAGGAATTGATAGTGCAAGAATTTTTCCGTTTCTATCAACGATATATCCGCGAGGTGGTTCATAGGAGTAATGACGTACTACTCTGTTATTGCCTTCCTGGATAAGACGATCAGGTGCGTAAACCTGCATGTAGAAAAGATGGCCTATTAAATACGCAAATAGGGACGCTATAACGCCCCATATTATTGTTTTTCTGAATGTACCTAACTGTAGTTTTCCAGATTTGGTCTCTATAAGTGACATGCTATCTTAAATCTATTACTGTTTCGTCTTCTGTCTTCACTGCAACCATACCAAGCTTGTTTATTGCTCTGTTTCTGATGATTGAATACTCTGTATAGTTTTCTCTTGTTGCAAGAAGATTCAGCTGCTCTCTCATCAGAGTATCATTATAACGCTTGACCTCATTATATTGAATTGTAAGATCACGAGTTCTTTGAACCTGATGTACTTTTATTACTGAAACAGCTGATACAGCAATAATTAAAGCGTAAGCTACAAAGTTTCTAGAAAAATCCTTTAATACTTCCTTTAAAAGCTTAGGTGAATTAATCTGCTTTTCTGTCTGAAAAGATGCGTAGCTAATCAAAGATACTTCATTGTCTGAATTGAATGACAATGAAGGTGCACTTACATGAATAATCTGTTCAACATCGACACGTGTTTCAACCTCAGGGGTATTTACCTGAGGAACAACAGGTTTAATGTCTGGATTAGCCCTACGACCAAATTGTGGTCTTTGAGACTGACCATCATTATCTTTACCTGCATTAGGTTGAGTATTGTTTATTCTAAGTGCAGTTGAATTTTGCATATTTATTGAAGCCTCTTAAGCCTCTGACAGACACGCAAGGTTGCACTGCGTGATCGGACATTGGCTGATATTTCCTCTGAAGTTGCCTTAATGGCACCTCCTACTGGCTCCACTTTTGCTGTAGCTAGTCTCATTTTTTCTGTTTCTTCAAAAGTCAGAGGTAATCCGTTTGGAACCTTCTGACCCTGAGACTTATCTTTTATAAAAGTTTTTACAATTCTGTCCTCTAATGAATGGAAGGAAATCACACATAACCTGCCTTCATCATTTAGAACATCAATGCTGTTTTCTAATGCAGTTTTTAATTCATCAAGCTCTGCATTCACTGCTATGCGAAGAGCCTGAAAGCAACGGGTTGCTTTATGTTTTGGTGTTGGTTTTCCTCCAATCACCTTTTTTATAAACTCTGATAACTCAAGAGTTGTTTCGAACGGTTTTCTGTCTCGTTCGCGGACAATTGCAGAGGCTACCTTAGATGCAAAATTTTCCTCTCCGTATACTTTAAAAATATAGGAGAGATCCTGCTTTGAATAGGTGTTTACAATGGTTTTAGCATCAAGTTTTGCTGTTGTGTCCATACGCATATCAAGTGGACCATCCTTCTCAAAAGAGAAACCTCTTGAAGGATCATCAATCTGAGGTGATGACACACCGATATCCATAAGAATACCGTCAACTTTTCCTGCTATACCAAGGTCTTCACATACCTCTTTAATTCTAGAAAACGGACTGTGGGTGATACAAAAACGTTCATCCTTTATATTTCCTGCAGCCTCTATTGCTGTTAAATCACGATCAAGGGCATACAGTCTTCCATTTTCATTTAATCTTTTTAGTATTTCTTTTGAATGTCCACCTCTTCCGAATGTTGCATCCACATATATTCCATCAGCCTTGATTCTCATGTTTTCAAGGACTTCATTTAATAAAACCGGAATATGTGAAAATGCCATCGTTACAACCTGAGATCGGATAATACGCTGTGAGACTCAAGAGATGAAAGTTCAGCTTTAAGCTTGTTCTCATCCTCAGCAATACATGCTTTAAAGTTCTCTTCAGACCTGATTTCGAACTTATTGTTCAAACCAATTAAAAATACTTTCTTTTCAATGCCACAAAGTGCTCTCAATTCTTGAGGTAGCAGAATTCTGCCTTGAGAATCAAGTTGCAGATACACTGCTGAGCCTAATATTACTCGCTGTATTGTTCTGCATATTGGATCACTTAGAACTGGTAAGGAGCCTAAGGATTCTGTAACCTCATCAAACTGTTCTTTTCTGTAGAGCCATAGACATCTGTCAAAAAGGGATCTGGTGACAACCAGCTGACCTTCATTATTTTCCTGAATGCATTTTCTGTATCTTGCAGGCACAGCAAGTCTACCTTTAGAATCTAAAGATATTTCTGTTGTTCCGCAAAAAAATACACCGTCATCCATATAAGGCCAACCTTAAGTTGCACTATATGCCACCTTTTACCACTTTTTCCCATAAGTTTACAGATAAGACAGGCAAAATTCAAGTTTTAATAGACGGATTTAAAAAGAAAAAATATTATATTTCAATAAGTTATTGCTAAGAATATACTAGATAAAGATCTCATTTTTATATAATTTTTTAAGCTAATTTCTTAAAATTAAAAGAAATTTTCCTTACACAAGTATAATTAGCTAAGAATTAGGAAGATATTTACAAAAACGTGACTTGACCAAAAATTCATAATTTTTGTTTCCATTTTTTTTGTACCTGTTTAAAACAAACTGTCTTTGCAAAAAAAAACTACATTTGCAAAATCCTCATAAAAAAGTATGATCGTATCAGTAAGATCAATTACGGAATCAGTTATGGAAAGTGCACTTTATATTGTTCCAACTCCTATTGGAAATCTTGATGATATAACCTTAAGAGCAATCGATGTTCTAAAGAACGCAACCTTAATTGCAGCAGAAGACACAAGACATTCAAAGATTCTCTTAGACAAGCTTGGCATAAGTTCAAAGAAAATGATCAGCTGTCATGATCATAATGAGGAAGAGAAGGCTCAAATTATCATCAGTGAGGTGAAAAACGGTGGTATTGTTGCGCTTATCTCAGATGCAGGATCTCCACTAATAAATGATCCTGGATATAAGGTTGTTACTCATTGTGCAAAGGCTGATGTGAAAGTTGTTCCACTTCCAGGTCCTTGTGCACTGA
>NZ_JBGVMC010000159.1:0-6039 GCF_045124615.1 Succinivibrio sp. | reverse complement strand
GAACAGAGCAGTCCTTGTGGCCATAATCAAGTTTAAGATCGGTTCTTATAAGTCTCATTCTTGTAAAGGAGCTTATAATAAATCTCCAGTAGCACATATCGGATTCACAAAGCAGAGGATCATAGTGATCAGGAAAGTCAGCATACATGTTAGACAGCAAAAGCTGTGCTCTTATTTCATCCTTTAGAACAGATGATACAGCCATGCTGTGCTCAATTGCCTCATCAATTGTCCACTTAGGATAGATGCCTGCATGGGCAACGGCAAGCTTTTTATCATGATCAACATATAAAAGGTCACAGCCTTTATAAAACTCAATGATTTTATCTATATTGGATGCTTTTAAAACCACATCAAGATTGTCTTTTCTTTTGGCTTCTTTGAGTTTGTAGTAAACAGCAAGAAAATTCAGATCATGATTTCCTAAAACGGAATAAACAGAGTTTTTATATTCCTTTTTTAATTTAAGTATAAGATTGAGTGTTTCTAGAGGTTTTGGGCCACGACCTATCAGATCACCTGTAAAAATAATCTGATCTTTTTTTCCGTTAAATGAGATTTTATCAAGCAGCTTTTCAAATTCATCAAAACAGCCGTGAAGATCACCGATAATATATGTGGCCATAGTCCCTCCGATAATTAAATTATCCTTGAAACTTCTCTTAAGTTCAACAAAAACAGAATTTACAGAACAAGGATGAGCTTTTAAAAACTAGGATCAAATTAAAGAAAATTATCTTTACTTAGGCTAGAATACCATTAAGGAGATATAGTCTATGCCATTTATAAAAAAGAGTTTTATCACAGACAGATTGCTAGCAAATGTACCGATTGAAAAATATATCGGTCAGTTTGTTAATCTTAAAAAAAGTGGCTCAAATTATATGTGCTGCTGTCCTTTTCATCATGAAAAGACACCATCTTGCAGCATAACTCCATCAAAACAGATGTTCTACTGCTTTGGATGCAAAGAGCATGGCAATGTAATTGATTTTGCCATGAAATATAAGAATTTAAGCTTTGTCGAAGCAGTTGAAGAGGTTGCAGCTTTTGCAGGTATTGAAGTTGAGTATGAAAAAGGTGCTCATCAGTCAAAAGAGGCTGCAGACAAACAGAAAATCTACTTTGATTTTATGGATAGAGCTGCAAGCCTGTTTACAAGTGCTCTAAATTCAGCTCAGGGTGCTGAAGGTTTGGCATATTTTAAAAATCAAAGAGGCTTATCTGATAAGACTATTGTTGAAGCAAGACTTGGTTATGCTCCTAAAAATCCAAGATTCCTGCAAGAATCCTTATGCAGAAGCAAAGATGATGAGCAGATCTTAATCGATCTTGGTTTGCTAGTTAAAGGCGAATACGGTGTTCATGGAATGTACCGTAATCGTGTAATGATCCCTATCTTTGATAAAAGGGGTAGAGTAATTTCTTTTGGTGGAAGAACTATGGGTGATGATAAGCCTAAGTATATGAACACCAAAGAAACTCCAATTTATAAGAAAAGAAACGAACTGTTCGGTCTTTATGAAACATTAAAAGCCAATAATAACCGTCCTGCAAGAATAGTTGTGGTTGAAGGTTATATGGACGTAATTTCTGTAAGACAATCTGGATGTAATTATGCTGTAGCATCATTAGGCACAGCAACAACAGTTGAACAGATAACAGAAATGTTCAGATATACCGATAAGGTTATCTGCTGTTATGATGGTGATAGTGCAGGTAGACATGCAGCCTGGCATGCACTAGTTACAATTACTCCTATTTTGCAGGATGATAAGGAAATAAGATTCTCATTCCTGCCAGTTGAGCATGATCCTGATTCATTAGTAAAAGAGCAGGGACTGTCAGCTTTTGTATCATATCTTGATAATGCTATTACCTATCCTGAGTTTTTAATTGCTCATCTGTCAACAGAATATAATCTTTCCGATCCTAATGGTCTTGCACTATTTGTATCAGAAACAATTAAATATATCAGTAAGATCCCGGTTCTAGCTTTAAGATCGGTTGCTCTAAAGCTATTATCTGCTACATCAGGAATTGCAGAGAATCAGCTTTATGATATGCTCAAAAAAACTCTTGATGGTGAAACATCTGATGCAAATATATTTAAGGATGATATAAAAACACACGACGATCAGGGCAATATTCTAAATACCCCAATGAGACGACTGATTGCCTTTATCTGTCAGCAGCCAACAATTGTCTCTACAGTATTTTATGAATTCAAAATAGAATCATTTGTAAATCTGTGCTCTTCTCTTCAAATACCTGGAACCAATGTATTAGGGTATCTTATAAAACTTATAGGTTCAAAGAGAGATTTAACTCCATCAGAGCTTATAGAATATACTAGAGAAAGCGAATATGATTCTATTGTTCGCAAACTGATTAGTGCACCTCTTATTATCACACATCAAGATGGAAGCGATATCCCATTTAATGACAGAGTAGATTATTTTGTTCAGCTTTTAATTGAGGTTATATCAAAACCATTAAAAGATAAAGCTGATGAGCTGAAGATAAAAATGAATCAGGGGGATAATGAAGCACTCGCTAAGTACTCATTAATACAGAATAAAATGCAGTTTCGTCCATAAGGATGTGTAAACATTGATATAAGAACAAGATGGCTTTAATCTAGTCACTTCCTTCTTTTAACGGTCCTTTACTAAAATCGGAAATTAAACATCAAAGCAAGAGTATTTCGAGCATATTTTTGATTTTTCTAAGCATAGGCTTTACGAATAAACAACCTAATCGTGTTGTTAAATTAAATTTTAGCGTTGCTAAGTTTTGTATTTAAAGCGTTTTTTGCTTGACGAAAAAAGTACTTAAATGTAAAATGTTTGCGTTTAAGGCCCATTAGCTCAGTTGGTCAGAGCAGACGACTCATAATCGTTTGGTCTCCTGTTCAAATCAGGAATGGGCCACCACCTTCAAATTCAAATCTATATTTAAAAATCACCAATCACTAGTTTAAAAAAGAGCAATGCTTTAGTGTAAAGCTGTGGTGTATTCTCTATTGTCAGAATGCTATTCAAGAAAGGATCTGTCCATATTGGACTTTATCATGAATTGATTGAGATAGACTCTTTTAGAGTAGTACGCAGCACTTTCATACTGCGTACAGATAGGAGCAAGTTAGTTAGATTTGATTTCTTCGTAAACTAAAGGACAGGTGTTATAGTTGTCTTGTGTTGCAGTTTTATATTTTCCGTTAGACTCAACCATAATGGTTCCTCTGTCGCCATCTGATACTAGACGAACCTTCTTGCCAACCTTGTATTTGCATGAGAATGGCATATCGATAATCATAGGGCCATTATCTGTCTCAACAGTAAGTCTTACACCATCAGTTCTGTTAGCTACCTTTGATACAGCATTACCAGCAACAGCACCAAGTCCTGCACCAACAATTGTACCTGTTGAGTGATTATTAACCATATTACCGATGATTGCACCAGCAATAGCACCAATAATAGTGTTGTTTCCGTCATTCATCTGATTTGTTTGAATATCGATAATTTCGATATCTTCAATCACACCTTCATAATAGGTGCTTCTTGTTCCAGCTTTTGATGTTGGATTTGTACAGCCGGTAAGTGACATTGCTAATATAGAGCCACTGATTAAAAGTGCTGAATAGAATTTCATAGAAACCTCATTAACAGTAATTATTTTTTTTGTAATATTAGCTTATTTTTTTATAAATGCACTGACGTTTTGCTAATATGTGTTCAGTAAAAGCAAAGAGTTTATATTATGAGCAGAAAACAAAAGCAGATCCCATTTAAAGAGTACGACTCTCCTGTAGAACTTACAGCTTTGAAAATAGATGAGTACGGTGTAGGTATTGCATATATCGATGGCTATGAGATCTATCTTGAGAATGTACTAGATGGAGAAACTGTAAAAGCTAAGATCTTGCCTCCATTTGCTAACGGCTCAAAAAGAAGACCTGCAACAGTTCTTGAATATATAAGCAAATCATCAGACAGAGAAGATCATGAAGGTGAACTTTCAAATCTTAGTGTTTATGCTTTTGGTGCTATGAAATATGAAGCTACCTTAAGACGTAAGGCACAGATGATAAAAGATGCCCTTAAAGATGCTGATATTGACTATAAGGAAGATATAAAGATTGTTCCATCCTCATTTGATGAACCTTGCAGATATAAAAGCATAAGATACTTTGCAAATCAGTCAGGAAGGATTATTCAGGGCTTTTATAAACCACGTTCCCATCAGGTAGAGGAAGTACGTGAATGTCAGTTTGAACCTGAATGGTTCAGTAAGTTTTCATGTGAACTTTGCGATCTATTCAATTCATACAATATCTTAGCTTATGATGAGGAGCGTAAATCAGGTCTTGTCCGTTCCCTAACGTTAAGAGATACAAAGGTTGCAAGACTATGTGCTCTAAGTGTCAGCAGGATGCCAGAGCTGCAGATAATGGATGTATATAAGACTCTTTGTGAGAAATTCAACATCGAGGCAATATTTGTAAATCTGCATGATAATGACAGTAATAAGGTTATCGATGGTAAGGTAATTTCTTTAGGTCAAAAACAGAAAATTGATCTGCCACTGTCTGGATTTAACTTTAAAGCTGATTCAAGAACCTTTTTACAGGTTAACTATCCTGTTGCACAAAAGCTGTATCAGTGTGCTGTTGATTACTGCAAAACGGCTATAAAAGACAGCAAAAGCAGAGAGTCAAATGCTTTAGATCTGTGCTGCGGTGTAGGAACAATGACTCTTCAGTTAAGCTCTCATTTTTCTCATGTTACAGGTGTTGAGATTGTTGAAGAATCAATAGAGGCTGCAAAGATCAATGCACAGGAGAATAATGTACACAATGTTTCCTTTATATGTTCAGATATAAAGAAGTGTATTAAAGATCTTACAAATAAAAATGTGGATGCACTTATATGTGATCCATCAAGAGTAGGTATAGGTGAAGATGCTAGCCTTGCTTTATGTTCTTTAAAACCAGGTGTAAAACTAAGCTATATTTTCTGCTCATTAAAAGCTCTTAGCAGAGATATAAAGACACTTTGCAAAAACGGATATGCAATTGAAAAAGTGATTGGCTTTGATATGTTTCCATATACATCACATGTAGAAACTGTTGTCTTACTTTACCGACAAAATATGTAAATGGTTTAAAATTTTTATGAAAAAAGATATTCCTGAATCTGTATTAAAGGATATAACAAAATTTGCTGAAATAAGTTCGGTAGATAAAGTTATTCTTTTTGGTTCTAGAGCAAGAGGAACAAATTCTCAAAGAAGTGATATTGATCTTGCTGTATATGGAGGAAACTTCGATTTATTTTATTGGAACATAATGGATAAAGTAGATTCTCTAATAACTTTTGATATTATTGATGCAAGTAGTAATATTTCCGATAAACTTAAATTGGAGATTGAAAAGGACGGAGTTGTAATTTATGAAAAAGTTTGAAAATTTCTCCAATTGTTTAAAGGTGTTAAAAAAAGCTGATTTTGAGCTGACTTTTGAAAATGAAATATACAGAACAGGTGTGATTGCACAGTTTAATCTGACTTTTGAACTTTCATGGAAGGCTCTTCAGGAAGTATTAAGAATTCACGGTGTTGAAGGTGCAGATGTCGGTTCACCTAGAGAGATCCTTCAACTAGCCTACAAGGTTGGTTTTATTTCTGATTCTGAATCATGGTTACTGATGTTGAAAAAAAGAAATAGCTCTGTTCATGTGTACAATGAAGATGATGCAGATGAGTTAGTATCTTTAATACGAGACAAATTTATTTCTGCATTTAATAATCTTGAAGAAACCTTAAAAATAAAAATTGCAAAGATTGCAGAATTTAGCTGATTTTCTTTTTGTAGATTCATAAGAATCTAAAAATTCAATGGATGTAGATAGCTGTTAATCGATTAAAGATAAATAGTCCTTTAGATTTGAGAACTTATACCTTACATAATCTACTGATCAGTGAAGTGTTTTGAATGCTTATGGATGTTGGTACTGTATATTATTAGCTTCTAAC
>NZ_JBGVMC010000158.1:0-10069 GCF_045124615.1 Succinivibrio sp. | reverse complement strand
CCATACCTTCAATAGGAGTTGAATCAATACCCATTGAAGCTGCACCATATAAAAGAGCTGTCATGGCAATATAGGTCTGTCTTGCAGTCCATTCATTAAAATCACCAAGTTCAACATGCATATTAGAAAAATGACGGCGGTGTTCATCAACTGCATCACGGATCCTGTCTTCTGAATAACGGCCATCTGCAGACTCTTTTGCAGTTACAGAACTTAAAAACTCATCATCAACCTTTGTTTTGGCACATAAAACCACAAAGTGGGAACATCCCTGAATTCTTGGGATATTAAATTCAGGAATTGCTTTTAGAATTATGTCTTTTGCCTTTTGAGATGATCCTGTAAAGAAATACCATGGCTGAACATTAACAGCAGAAGGGGCAAGTCTTAAAATCTCTAGAAGCTTTTGAAAATCAGCATCGCTAATTTTCTTTGAAGAATCATAATGCTTAGTTGTATAACGCTCTTTTGAAATCTGTAAAAAATCTTTCATTTTCTTCACCTATAAAAATTTTTAAATCATATTAGCACAGCACAAAGAATTTTTTAGCCACTTTACTCAAATCTTGTATTCATGACCTTTATATGCTTTTGTTATAAAACAATCAAAATTTATTAAGTTAATCAAAAAACGAGATAATTGTTAAAATTAATTTTCTGAAAAATCATATATTAAAAAATAAAAGATTGCGATATATCACTATTTTGTAAACGGTTACATACTTTTTCAAAAATTCATGCTATTATAATAATGCTTCTCAAGAGGAGATAATTATGTCTGCTTTAAATTCACTAAATCCAAAACTTGAAACACTATGCAATAAAAACGGCATGTGCGTTACTGTAATGGATATCGGTGCTACCATTGTTTCAATAAAGGTACCTGTAGAAGGTGAAGATAAACGTGAAGTTCTGCTTGGTCTTGAAGATCCATCAAATTGGCTTTCACAGCAATGTTTCTTTAATGCAACAATAGGTCGTTTTGCAAATAGAATTGCAAACTCACAATTCACTATTGATGGTGTTGAATACAAATTAAATTCAGGTGCAAAGCACTGCCTTCACGGTGGTATTGAAGGCTTTGATAAAAGACGCTTTACATTACTTTCAAAAACAGACAACTCATTAACTTATGTAATCAGTTCTCCTGATATGGATATGGGTTTTCCTGGTAATTTCGAGCTGACTGTTGTTTTCACACTAAATGACAGTAATGAACTTGATATGCATTACATCGGAAAAACCGATAAAAAAACTTATGCTTGTATAACAAATCATGCATATTTTAATCTCAATGGAAAGAATTCTTCTGTTCTTAACCATACATTGAAGATTGATTCAGACTCATTCTTACCACTTGATGAAACATCTATTCCTACTGGTGAGGTTCGTAAAGTAGAAAACACTGCTTTTGACTTCAGAAAGCCAAAGACAATTGGACAGGATTTTAGAAAGGATGATCAGATGACTGCATGTCTTGGATATGACCATCCATTCTTAATTGATGGTGATTTAAATAAATCATTTATCAAACTAACCTCAGATGACGGCAAATTATCACTAGAAGTTGCAACTGATTATCCTGCTTTCCAGCTTTATTCTGGAAACTATATAAACGAAGGTACAAACAGAATTATTGCAAGAGACGATGGTCAGGTATACAAGAATCAGAGTGGTCTGTGCATTGAGCCTGAATTCTATCCAGACTGTCCGCATATGCCACAGTTTTCTCATTTAAATCCCATAATAACTCCTAACACTCCTTTAGATAGACATATAGTCTACAAGTTTAAATAGTAGAGTTTCAAATTAATCGTTCATATGTCTTACCTGACACAGGTCTTCAGTGTCAGGATTTTTTTCTTTTTAAGACATATTTTTCTGAATACTTACTATACTTAATTTAGACTTACTAACAAAAGGATTTATATGCTTGAAGTAAATACAAAAGCTCCTGATTTTTCACTAAAGGATCAAAACGGAAAAATACATACTTTATCTGATTATTCTGGTAGGAAAGTACTACTTTACTTTTATCCAAAAGATAATACACCTGGCTGCACTAAACAGGCATGCTCATATTCTATTCTCCATAAAGAATTTGAAAAATACAACACAGTAATAATAGGTATCAGCAAAGATAGTGTTAAGTCACATAAAAATTTCGAGAATAAACAGAATCTTTCTATAACTCTCTTAAGCGACGAATCTACTCAGGTAATATCTGCTTATGATGCATGGAAAGAAAAGAAAAATTATGGAAAAACATATATGGGAACGCTGCGAACAACCTATCTTATCGATGAAAAAGGAATAATTATATATGCAAGCGACAAGGTAAAAGCAGCAGAAGATGCCACAAAGATGCTTGGTGAATTTGAGAAGATTAAATAACAACAATAGATGTGATTGGTGCCTGGGGTGGGACTCGAACCCACACGTATTTCTACGGCGGATTTTGAATCCGCTGCGTCTACCAATTCCGCCACTCAGGCATCAAAAGCTAAAAAATTATAGCTTTACTGCTTTGAATTGTAAAGTAATAACTACGATTTTCTTCGTAAAAGATATACTGCTAATATTGCAAATACAACAGAAGCAAAAATTGCTCCAAAGAATGGAGGTATACCATATACCAGACTGAATGGAGCGACGATCTGATTTAGCACATAGTATGCAAAACCAAGTGTTATTCCTGCCAGAATTCTTACACCCATATTCATTGAACGCAGTGGACCAAAAATTGTTGAAAGTGCCAAAAGCATCATAACGAGCATAATAAAAGGAGAAATGATCTTACTGTAAAAGCTCAGGCGGTAGCGACTAGAATCAACACCATTTGTTTCTATGTATTTTATATAATCATATAGCTGCAACACGGACATAGATTCTGACAGTTCACAAAGAATTGAAAGTCGCTTTTCAGTAACATTTAAAGGCCATTCTTCTTCTTTCTTGCGATAATTCTTTACTTCGTTATCATTCATCTCCTGAACAATTACATTTTTCATTTTCCATTTTCCGTCAACAAGCTCTCCGGAACTGGCTTTTCTAAACGACTTGAGCTGTCCTGAATAATCAAACTCATATCTGACTACACCGGCCATCTTTTTTCCATTGATAATTGCGGCTATTCCGTAAAAATTATTGTTTTCTTTTACCCATGCTCCTGCATTTGTAACAGAAATTCCAATAGTATTAGACATTTTGTCAAATTCTGTTTCTGATTTCTTATCGTAATGTGGTGCTAATGTCTCACCAATAAACACAACGACAAGAATAAGTGGCAGCACTGATTTTACAGAGGAAAGACCAATACTTAACTTTGATAGACCGATTGACTGAAGAATAATGATCTCACTATTGCGAGCCATCATTCCAAGTCCGACAACACAACCAATAAGAATTGCAATCGGGAAGAATGTAACATATATAGATGGAAGCTTAAGGCCTACATAATAGAGCACAAACAGAAAATCAATATTTCCTCTTCCAATGTATCGTAATCCATCAATCAACTGTATGAGAGCAGCAAACAGTGTAAGACAAACTGAAACTAGGAAAATTGAAAGAATTACATTCTTTCCCACATATCTATCTAAAATACTGTACATAGTCTAGCTTCCTTTTGATTCTTTCTTATTAAGCTGTTTTCTCTTCTTAAACTTGATCTTTGGAGACTCAAGATTCAACGGTATAGCAACAAGAATAATAAAAAGCAGAGGAACCAAGTACATTCCAGGATAAAGAGGAATCGTACCTGAATTGAGAAGATTTCTAAAAGAAAGTAAAGCTAGATAATAACAGACAAACAGAAGAATTGCTGGTCCTAATCTTGCAAATCTACCCTGTCTTGGATTAATCATTGATAAAGGAACTGCAATAAAAGCGAATATAAAGCAGGCAAAAATAGGAGCTATGCGCCATTGAAGTTCAATTTTCGCCTTAATATTATTTGACTTAATTAAATCAGATGTTCGAGTTCCTTTGAAATTAGACTCGTCATATTCAACCTTTTCCTCTGTTGGAATAGGTATCTCTATAAGTCTGAACTGACTCTTTTCAAGACTTCCTGTTTTATAATCGTTTCTGTAAATAAAGCCTTTCTCAAGAACAAGCCACTGCTTTTTCTGATTGTCAGTCTTCAAATAGCCTTTGTTTGAACAAATAAATTCAGATGTTTTGCCTTTATTTAGAGAATAAATATTCTTTACCACAAATACCTGATCTAAATTCTTTTGTGCAGAATCAGAATCTACTTTCTGAATATAAATGGTGTAATCTCCAAAATTAGAAAATTTTCCACTTTCTATTGGAAGATAATTTGGATTTGATTTAGAAGTCTCTGACAATACCTTCTGCTCATAGGTTGCATGTGGTAGCAGATAAAGAGAGTTTATCGCTGTAAGTACAGAAGAAATCAGAGCAACACCAGAACAGATCTTCATAAAAGAATATCCAGACAGTCCTACTGATTTCATAACAACCATCTCACTGTCAGATGACATTCTTGACAGAGACACGATTATGCCAACATACAGTGTCATTGGAATCAGAATATAGGCAAGATTAGGCATTGAATATAAAACAAGCTCTGATACAACTTTAACAGGTATTGAGCCTGATGCTGCTCTTGATAGAAGTTTAATTACAGTCTGACATAAAAATACTGCAAAAAGCACAAAGAAACATACAAACTGTACTTTTACAATATCTTTAAAAATATATTTTTGTAAAATCAATTCTAATTCCTGCCTGATAGTAGCAACTCAACAAATGCTCTCAAAACAGAGTTTGGAGCTCTTTGTGGAATACCTGTTTTTACAGGTTTCAGATCTTCAACCGCATCTGAAGCTCTGAAAAGAACGTCTGCTCTGATTGAACCTAACGATGCAGCATTTACCTTTTTTATGAAAGGTAGTTTATCTATACTAATTCTTGCTTTATATTTTAACAGCTCAAGAATAAATTCCTTAAGGATCATGTATCTTTGCTGTTCCTGAGCTGATTCTAAAGCTTGTATAAGCTCGTTTTCGGATTTTTTTCCTGAATAAACATCATCAATCAGAGAAATTATGCAAGAGCATTTTAAGTCAAGGCCCTGATTATACAGAGCAATTGCCTTGTATGGCGAATTATTTGCAAGGGTCAGTGCAATTTCTGCTCGGCCCTCATCATACTCATTCTTGTAATGGTACTGTAAAAAGCTCTTAGCTTCATCACCTAAAACAGCTTTTACCTGCATTTTCATTGCTCTTGACAGTATAGTTGCAGGTAGTTCATCAAAACTCTTTGTTACAAGAACAATAAGTGTATCTGCAGGTGGTTCTTCAAATGTCTTTAAAAGCGCATTAGCTGATGATTCATTCATAAGATGTGCATTTGATATTACTGCAACCTTACCATTTGCCAGTACAGATCCTTGCATGATCCAGTCACAAAATGACTTTACATCTTCAACTCTGATCTGGCGAACGCCACCTGTTTCAAAAGTTTCAAGATGATTGAGATCATAATCCATGTCATTGATAAAATCTTCTATACTGTGAGTTACAGGCTCTAGAGCTGAGCTTTCATTATCCTCAGACTTTTCCTTTGAATTAGATCCTCTTGGAAGAAGAAAAAGCAGATCTGGATGAGTAGGATTTTCTTCAACCTGCAAAAGCTGACATGATTTGCAGTTATTGCACTGCTCGTTTTCTATTCTGTCAGAACACAGATACAAAGATGCAATTTTTAAAACGAGCTTTGAAATACCCAAAGAAGGATCACCTGCAATAATAATTGAATTTGCAGTATGATTCAGACTCAAGGACTGCTTAAACTGATTGTAATTATTCAATAGCCAGCTTTCAAACATCTAGTCTTTCCTGAATGTTCTTTATAATCTGCTCACTAACTTCCTGAACACTAAGTGTTCCATCAACAACTGCAACTGTATCTGGATGCTTTTCTGCATAGTCATGATAGGCCTTATCCACGCGCTCAAAAAAATCAGCATTTGAAATTTCAAAACGATCAAGCTCGCCTCTGTTTCTTGCTCGTGCCATTCCTACTTTTGGTGGAACATCAATTAAAACAGTAAGATCAGGTCTAAAATTCTTAAGAACAACATTTCTGATGGCATTGATATCATCCATATTCATCATTCTGCCTCCACCTTGGTAGGCTATAGTTGACAAATCATGACGATCACACAGAATATCAAATCCTTCTTCTAATTTCGGCTTGATAAGAGTATTCACTAATTGAGCTCTTGCAGCGTACATCAAAAGAAGTTCAGCTGTATCACACATTCTGTCATCATTGCGAACAGATTTTAAAAGGTTTCTGATATCCTCTGCAATAGGGGTGGAACCAGGTTCTCTGATAGTAATGACTTTTCTTCCTTTTGACTCAAGGTATGATTTTGTTTTATCTATCTGAGTTGTTTTTCCAGCGCCTTCACCGCCTTCGAATGTTATAAAAAAACCTTTCATTGTGTTATTTTCACTTATAAAAATTGCCATATTCTTTCGAATACAGCATTGCATACGGATAAATGTTTTTAAGAATTATTTTTGTTTTTCTTTTTGCTATTATCGCTGTTAGAACCAGAAACATCTTTTTTCAAAGATTCCTTTTTCTCAACAGAAGCATTATTCTTCTTTTCTGTACTGATTACATCTGTTTTCTCTTCACTCTTAGCATTAGCTTCCTCATTTTTTATTGAAGCTATCTGCTCTCCTACTGCTGTTGCATTTGCCTCTTCTTCAGCAACTAGAAGCTCATCATGTTCATCAGCATTCTCATGCTGTGAAACAAGAAATTCTCTAATATTCTTTCTATAGGCACTTACAGCTCTGTTATGGGCTCTAAGATTTGATGAGAAAACGTGACCATCCTTAGGTGATGGTGTTTTTGCAACAAAGAAAAGATAGTCAGTCTTAGATGGATGAAGCACCGCATAAATTGACTTCTCTCTTGGCATACAGATAGGAGTAGGAGGCAATCCTGTTCTTGAATAAGTATTATATGGAGTATCAGTTATTAGATGGATCTTTGTAAGACGACCTATGAAGATAGGATTTACACCGTACATTACAGAAGGATCAGTCTGCAGACGCATACCTCTGTTTAAACGGTTGTAAAAAACAGACGCAATGATCGGACGTTCTTCATCAAGAAAGGTTTCTCTTTCAATTAAAGATGCCATAATCAGAGCATCATAAGGAGTCTTGATAAACTCACTCTCTTCTCGATCATTCCAGTATTTCTTTAGGATCCTTGCCTGTCTTAACATTCCTTTTCTAAACATATGCATGTATGGATTTTTCTCATACATAGGATATGTAGCAGGTGAAATAAGACCTTCAAAGTTTTCTCTTGGACCTCCTATGAATTCTAAAAGCTCAAGATCATCTGAAAAAACTTCAAGCATTAGTTTTCTAGGTTCTTTTATCAGCTTGAAAAATGTCTTATCCTCAGTCTTTCTTTTGGAAATACTGCGCATTATCTTTGCATAGTTGGTTCCCTCAATAATAGGGAAGGTAGGGTAGATCTTCTGAACAACATTTCCCTGAACCATATCTTTTAAAAGATCTAAAAGAGACTTCTTGCCATCGACAAGGTAGTCACCTTTCTGAACAGCTGTATATTCAGTATGGAAATGAAGGTAGATTTTATTTATTTGCTTTGTTATTGGATTTGATGAAAAATCTTCAATTACCTTAGTAGCATTTTCACCGGATTTAAGTGAATAAACCTGCTTGTCAAAAATTGCAGGAGAGCTTTTAAAATCATTTATGGTCTTATATACCATTACTGCTGCGAAGAACGTAATAAGCACAAACAGAGCAACGCACGCTAACAGCAGTCTTTTATATTTAAATAACATAGACCTTCCTGTATATTTAGAGCATATCTTTAGTATAAATGATCTGAATATTCTAAGAAAGAAAATTCATTGAAAAGTTTGACAAAAGAAGTTATTACCGCAGTAGATCTACAGCATAGCTTTAGCTTCCTGTTTTACAGGATCAGTCTTATCATTTTCTGAGAGTAGATTAATCTTGTCCTCATCTAATCTCATATTTGCCACCTGAAACAAGGTCTTTAGATCTTTTCCTGTTTCGATGGTATTTGATGAACCGACAAGAACTTTAAGATTAATTGCAAAACCATTTACATATATTATCTTGCTTAGAGCTTCTCTTGTTTCTGATACTGTTCGTTCCATATCAATAGTTGTTCTGATATTTCTCTTAAGTACCATAAACTCACCACCTACTCGACTTAATCTGTCATTATATGCAACCGTGGCTTTCAGTCTTGAAGCAATCTCTTTTAATACGCTGTCGCCAGTTTCGTATCCATATATTGAATTTACTTGCTTGAAATTCAATATTTCAATTATCAAAAGTCCATGCTCGTGCTTGTCCTTCAAAACCTTTGATAATAATGAAAGAAAAGATTTGTGATGAAGAGTGTTTGTCAGCAAATCTACAGATTCTGACGCGCGGAACATGAACATTCTGCCTATAAACAAGAATACAAACAGATATGTAACAAGTGCACTTCCTGAACACAATAGAATGCAGTTAAGTCGAAGAGATTTTATCTCGTCAGTTTTAGCCTTCAAGGCAAGATCCCATCTTTGCTTACCAAAGAAAAGGGACTTCTGTCTTGAGAATTTATTCTTTTTCTTGAAAAGTGAAGCATCACCCCAAATATAATCGGATGTTCCCTTGTATATTGACGATCTAATTGCATACTCAAAATAGTCATCAGAAACATTAAGGCGGATACATTCAAGATATTTGTAAAAATCTGCACACAGAGCAACATATCCCCAGTACTGCCCGTTCACATATACAGCCTGACGGTTGTAGACAAGAACCTCATGAGAATTTGGGGATAGTACAGGTCCCTGTACAATAACCTCATCAGGGTTGGTGTGAGCTAGCCTCTTGTAGTATTCTCCCTCATCATTTGTAAAGATTGAAATGTCGTTTGCATCTACTTTCTGATTTGAATAAATAAGAGAGATAATATCATCCTTAGCTACAACATAAGAATGCACAAAATCCGTGTTCTTTCTGTTAAAGAATGAAGCTAAGTCACGAGGCATCAGAACTTTGCCGATGAAATTTTCTATTTTTTTTGTTTCTGCATCAGGATTGTTCTGAATAAATTTTGAAAGCTTATTGGTATTTTTGAAAATGATGTCATAGTCTCTTACCATGTCATTTGAAACATTTTTCATCCTTTCAATACAGGCAAGATTATTCTTTGAAACCATATCTGATGTCAAAGACAAATAAAAATATCTGCCAACACCAAAATATACCAATGCCGTCAGTATCGCTGTCAGCACGTATATAACATACTTAAATTGTTTAGCAGAAGTTCTATTCATCATTAAAATCCATGTAATTCTTTCGTGATTATAAGTTATTTTATTCTCTTAGTTATATTTTCTTTGCCATTTGTATAGGAGCAGATCAAAATTTTTTTTGCTCCCAAAAAGGCGTCATGAATTACATTTTTTTTAACCTTATCTACATTGTTGTCCAAAGTGGAACACCTATATTTGTGATCATTCTTTAATAATCGTCAATTTTTACCCAAAATTTGATAGAATATAGCAAATTTTTTTATACACAGTTTCTAATAGGGCTTTTACGCTATGGATATGGAAAAAACCTATACTCCCGAGAATTTCGAAAGCAACATTTATCAGAAATGGGAAAAGGAAGGCTTCTTTAAACCAAATTATGATTCTTCAAAAGAGTCATTTTCTATTGCTCTTCCACCTCCAAATGTAACTGGTTCTCTTCATATGGGTCATGCTTTCCAGCAGACCATTATGGATACTCTAATCAGATTCCACAGAATGAAAGGTGATAACACTCTCTGGCAGTGCGGTACCGATCATGCTGGTATTGCAACTCAGATGGTTGTAGAAAGAAAGCTTGCTAAAGAAGAAAATCTCACAAGACATGATCTTGGCAGAGAAAAATTCATCGACCGAGTATGGAAGTGGAAAGAACAGTCAGGCGGTACCATTACAAGACAGATGAGACGTCTT
>NZ_JBGVMC010000157.1:0-14397 GCF_045124615.1 Succinivibrio sp. | reverse complement strand
ATTCAATTTTTCCTCTTTTCAGATATTCTGCACACAGTGCTCTGAAATTTGATTCAAGGTGAGCAATATTGTCTGACAGCTTGAAGTAAGCATCTAAAAATCGATTGTTTACTGTTTTAACAGTAATAGAAAAAGAAAGTTCATTTGAATTATATTGAACGCTTGCAGCGCCGGTCATGCTAGAAATCGTATTCATAAAAAGCCTATTAAAAAAAGAATTAAGACAAATGATACGAAATAAGATAGAATTTCACAAAGAATTTTGAGGAATTACTATGCAGAACTATCAAAAAAAATTTATTGAACTTGCTTTAAAAAAAGGTGTTTTAAAATTCGGATCATTTGTTCTGAAATCTGGTAGAACAAGCCCTTATTTTTTCAATGCAGGTGGATTCAATACTGGTGAGGATCTTCAGATCCTAGGCTCATGCTATGCGCATGCCATTGTTGAAGCAGGCATTAAATTTGATGTTTTATTTGGCCCTGCATATAAGGGTATTCCATTAGCTTGTGCAGCATCCATTGCTCTTGCAACCGAGCATAACAAAAATACACCATGGTGTTTTAACAGAAAAGAGAAGAAGGATCATGGCGAAGGAGGAAATCTTGTTGGTGCACCACTAGCAGGTGATGTTCTTCTTGTTGATGATGTTATCACAGCTGGAACCGCAATTCGTGAATCAGAAGAGATCATTAAGGCAAACGGTGCTAATTTCAAGTATGCGATTATTGCTTTAAATCGTCAGGAAAAGGGCAAAACTCAGTTAAGTGCAATTGCAGAAGCTGAAAGAGATATCGGAATCAAGATCATTTCTATTGTTACCTTAGACGATCTTATCAAGTATATTGAACAGGATGATTCACTAAAAGAGCATCTTCCTGCAATGTTAGCTTATCGCGAGCAGTATGGTGCTTAAGTTTTATTATTCCTATCTGAAACCTATAAATATTCACATAGTATTTATAGGTTTTACTTTCTGTAGCTGTCTTTATTTATTGAAAATTCGCAGCCGCAGTACTGCTGATTATAAAAATCAATTTCCTTAACAAGCTGATATCTTCTTTCAACAAGACCTTCTTTTCTCCAGTCCTGATCCCAGTACTTTATTCTTGTTTTTTCCTGAGCATAAAAACCTGCAGCATCAACCTGTTTTTTACTTTTCCATCTTGATGTGCATAAAGTTGTAGCAAAGAGATTGATGTTTCTTTGTTTTGCTATCTGTGCTGTGACAAGTAGGCGGTGTTTGAAACACATAAGACATCTGTTTCCTCTTTCAGGTTCATCTTCTAATCCTTTTACAGAATCAAGATATTCTTGATGATTATAATCACCGATGATGTACTCAAGATCAACCTGCTTGCAAAGACAGATCCATTCATCGCGTCTTTTTATATATTCATTCTCAGGATAGATATTTGGATTATAAAAAAACATCAAAGGCTTTATATTGTTTATTAACAGACACTGAACCAGTCCGATAGAGCAAGGGGCACAGCAACAGTGAAGTACAACGCCATTTGCACCTTCAGGAAGAACAAGATCTTTTTTAGGTGAGTCTTCTAAGTAATTTTCTGGAAGAGTAAAAGTATAATTCATGCTTATATTTTTGAATAGAAATTATAGTTGACGTATTATATAAAAAATTTTTTCTGACGGGGGCATGTTGATGGATTTTATCAGATTTTCTTTAAAGGCAGCTTGTCCGGTATTACTCTCATTGCTGTATTACTCTATTTACGGCTTGTCATTAAGAAGCTATGTATCATTCAGTGTTTATACCTTGTCATCTCTGATGATTTTTATTGTTGCACTGTACTTTTCTGGCATAAAAAAGGATATAAGGACACTAGCTGCATTTTTTATATATCTTTTTACCTATATGAGTGTTTATCTCATAGCTTTAGGTCTTAATCTGAACACAAATCTAATAGATGTAGTAAAAGGTATAGATTTTTCGCTTATATCATTGAGCTTTGTTATAACATCAATTGCACTGCTTGGTCAGAAAAACTGCCATTTATCTTTTGTTAAAGGTTTTGTATTTGTAATTATTGTTATTCTATCTTTATTGTTGCCTCTTATTTTTGAATCATATTTTGTAGCAACAGGATCTCTTCTTTCATCAGACATAATTATTGCACTTGCTCAGACAAATCCTCAGGAAGGAAAGGAATTCTTTTTAAGTAATGTAAGTTTAAGCTGGGGCGTGGCTTTTCTTTTTCTGGTTTTTGTTATGCTTTTAAACATATTTGCTCTAAAAAGAGTTCAGATGACTTTAAAAGTTAGTAAAACAAGTGCATTTTCCTTACTTTTATGCTTGATAGGAGCAATTGTTCTTGCACTTCCAAGAATGGATTATCTTCCTTTTTCTGTAGTGAATGTCACATCAAAGCAATTAGATAATTTCAATAAATATAAGGAGCTAAAAGGCATTAGAGCACAGAAATTATCAAAGCTTAAAGGTTTAACTCAGAATAATGCATTAGCAGAAGATCCTGGTCTTTATGTAGTTGTTGTAGGTGAATCAAATAATGCATCAAGAATGTCTGTTTTCGGAGCTGTAAGAAACACCTTCCCTCTGCTTAACAAAAGAGTTTTGAATCATGAAGCTTTTATATATAAAAATGTATATTCATCCTGGCCGCAGACAGTACAGGCATTGTCTTATGCATTAACTCAGGCAAATCAGTATCAGAACATTGATGTGGTTGATTCCTATTCACTAATAGAAATTGCAAAAAGCTTAGGATTTGAAACATACTGGCTTTCTAATCAGAGAAAATTTGGAATGTATGAAACTCCTATTACTGTAATAGCTTCCACTGCGGATCATGAAATATGGACTAATGGATCAGCAAAAATGGAAGGAGTTTACTATGATTATGAGCTCGTAAAGAGGTTTAAAAAAATAAAAGTAGACAAAAAAGCTCTGATTATCATACATCTAATGGGATCTCATCAGAAATATGACAGAAGAGTTCCAAATGAATTCAAGACATTTAAAACAGAGGATAGTGTAATAGATTCATATGATGACACTCTGTTCTATACAGATTATGTAGTAGATTCTATATACAAGGAAGCTTTAAAAAACAAAAACTTCAGAGCAATGGTATATTTTTCTGATCATGGCGAAGATCCATACCTTATGGGAGGGCATGATCCTGAAAATGTAACAATTGATATGCTGCATGTACCATTAGTTGTTTATTTGTCGGATAGTTTTAAAAAGTTACAGCCAGTAAAGGCAGAAATGTTCAAAGAAAGACAGAATGCTTATTTTTCAAATGATCTGATATTCAATCTTGTAATTTCGATGCTTGGTATAGAAGGTGTGCCAGATAGTGAAAATAGATTAGATCTTTTACACAAAGAATACGATATAAATGCTGATTCTTTAAAACTGATGTATGGAAAAAATACATTAGAAAACATAAAAAAACAAAAATAAAAACAATATAAAACAATAAGATAAAAGTAAATTTTATTGCATACTAAAAAATAGTTGATATTTTTCACAAATTGTGTAAAATATTCGAACGCTTTGTAGCATGTTTTGTGACATCGACTACAAAACCAGCCCTACTTCTTTATGATGCGGCTGATGATACCCTCCCTAATTTTGGGAGAAATTGTTAAGTAACAGCACTTCCTCTTGTAATTAGATTTTTATCTAAGCTGAGCAAGAAGGCAGGTGTCTGTATGTTCTTTTTATTTAATAATGGAGTCTGCAATGCAGAATCAGAAAATTAGGATCCGTCTTAAGGCATACGATCACAGATTGATTGATCACTCAACAGCTGAAATCGTTGAAACCGCAAAACGTACCGGTGCTCAAGTTCGTGGTCCGATCCCGCTCCCTACTCGTAAGGAGCGTTACACCATCCTTATTTCCCCACATGTAAACAAAGATGCTCGTGACCAGTACGAAATCCGTACCCACAAGCGTTTAATTGACATCGTGGAGCCAACTGAGAAGACTGTTGATGCTTTAATGCGTTTAGATCTTGCAGCTGGTGTGGATGTTCAGATCAGCCTTCGCTAACAATAGGGGATAAATACAATGTCAATCGGTTTAATTGGCCGCAAGCTTGGTATGACCCGTGTTTTCAACGAGAACGGCAAATCTGTTCCAGTAACAGTCATCCAGGTAGAAGCAAACCGCGTTACCCAGATCAAGAACATGGAATCTGACGGTTATACCGCAATCCAGGTTACTACTGGTGATCGCAAAGCAAGTCGCATGACCAAGCCAGAAATTGGTCATTTCGCAAAGTCCGGCGTACAGGCAGGCCGTGGCTTATGGGAGTTCCGTCTAACCGAGTCTGAGCTAGCATCTTATAATGTTGGCGACGAGATCAAGGTTGATGCATTCCAGGACGTTAAGAAAGTTGACGTGACCGGTCAGTCAAAAGGTAAAGGTACTGCTGGTACTATTAAGCGTTATAACTTCTTACACCAGGATTATACTCACGGTAACTCACGTTCACATCGTGTTCCAGGTTCTACCGGTCAGAATCAGACCCCAGGTAGAGTATTCAAGGGCAAGAAGATGGTTGGTCATATGGGTTCTGAGAAGGTTACAGTTTTAAGCCTTGATTTAGTTCGCATTGACGCAGAGCGTAACTTACTTCTCGTTAAGGGTGCCGTACCAGGTGCTAATAACGGTGACGTAATCGTAAGACCAAGTCTAAAAGCTTAACCCGAGGTAATAGGAAATGGAATTAAAGTTAGTTGGCGCAGACAAGCAACTAGAGGTAGCTGAGAGCACCTTTGGTCGCGAGTTCAACGAGCCATTAGTGCACCAGGTAGTTGTATCATACCTAAGCACTGCTCGCCGCGGTACTAAAGCTCAGAAGACCCGTTCTGAGGTTTCAGGTGGCGGTAAGAAGCCTTTCCGTCAGAAGGGCACTGGTCGTGCACGTGCTGGTTCATCTCGCTCACCTATTTGGCGTGCAGGTGGTACCACCTTCGCTGCAAAGCCACAGGATTGGACTCAGAAGGTAAATCGTAAGATGTACCGCGCTGCAATGAGCAGCATCTTATCTGAGTTAGTTCGTCAGGATCGCTTAGTTGTAGTTGAAGATTTCAAGATCGAAGACCACAAGACAAAGACCTTAGTATCAAAGCTAAAGGATTTAGGCTTAAAGCAGGTTCTGATCGTTACTGATGCTATCGATGACAATTTATTCTTAGCATCCCGTAATCTATACAGAGTTGAAGTATGCCAGCCACTGTCATCTGAGTTCAACCCAGTAAACTTAGTTGGTTTTGATAAGGTTCTTATCACTTCTGCTGCTGTTAAGAAAGTAGAGGAGATGTTTAAATAATGTCACAGGCTCGTTTATTTGACGTTTTACGTGCACCAGTAGTTTCAGAGAAGAGCACTGCTGCAAACGAAAAGAACGTTATCGTATTAAAAGTTGCTAAAGATGCAACTAAAGATGAGATCAAGGCTGCAGTTAAGGCTGTATTTAACATCGACGCTTTAGCAGTTCGTACCTTAAACTTCCAGGGTAAGGTTCGTCGTACAGCTCGCGGTTTCGGCAAGCGTTCAGATTGGAAAAAGGCTTATATCACCGTTCCAGAGAACTCATTAGCTGAGATTGAGCAGGCAGCTCAGGGTAACAAGGAGAGCAACTAATGGCAATCATTAAAGCAAAGCCAACCTCCCCAGCTCGTCGTCATGTTGTAATGATCAAGACTGATGGCTTATGGAAGGGTGGTCCAGAGCGTTCTCTAACTGTTGAGAAGCGTAAGACTGGTGGTCGTGACAATTATGGTCACATTTCAACCCGTCACATCGGTGGTGGCCACAAGCAGCGCTATCGTTTAGTTGACTTCAAGCGTCAGAAAGATGGTGTTGAGGCACGCGTAGAGCGTTTAGAGTATGATCCAAACCGTTCTGCTCACATCGCATTAATCTGCTACGCTGATGGTACCCGCAGCTATATCTTAGCTCCTAAGGGCTTAAAAGTTGGTGATGTAGTTGTATCAGGTCCAGATGCTGCTATCAAAGTTGGTAACACTTTACCAATGCGCAACATTCCACTTGGTTCAACAATTCATGCTGTTGAGTTAAACCCAGGTGCAGGTGCAGTATTTGCTCGTTCAGCAGGCTGCTACTGCGAATTAGTTGCTCGTGAAGGTGCTTATGTAACTTTACGTATGCGTTCAGGCGAAATGCGTAAGGTATTAGCTGACTGCCGTGCTACCATTGGTGAAATCGGCAACGGCGAGCACATGTTAGCTCAGTTTGGTAAGGCTGGTGCTAAGCGCTGGAGAGGCGTTCGCCCAACCGTTCGTGGTATGTCTATGAACCCTATCGATCACCCACATGGTGGTGGTGAAGGCCGTAACAAGGGCATTCAGCCATGCTCACCTTGGGGTACTCCAAGTAAGGGTTACAAGACACGTAAGAACAAGCGTACTGATAAGTACATTGTTCACCACCGTTAATTGTTTAGCGAGGATTTAACATGCCACGTTCTTTAAAGAAAGGTCCATTTATTGATGAGTCCTTACTAAAGAAGGTACTTCAGGCTTCTGAGAAAGGCGATAAAAAGCCTATCAAGACCTGGTCACGCCGTTCAGTTATCATTCCACAGATGATTGGAATGACAATCGCTGTACATAACGGTCGTAATCACGTACCTGTATTCATCTTAGATGAAATGGTTGGTCACAAGTTAGGTGAGTTTGCACCTACTCGTACCTTTAAGGGTCACACCGCTTCTGATGCAAAAGGTTAAAGGAGTTTAATGTAATGGAAGTTAAAGCTATACATCGTTATGCTCGCTCTTCTGCTCAGAAAGCTCGCTTGGTTGCTGACCAAGTTCGCGGTTTACCTGTTCAGAAAGCACTGGATTTATTACAGTTCAGCCCAAGAAAGGCTGCTGCACTAATCCGTAAGGTATTGCTCAGCGCAATTGCAAATGCAGAGCACAATCAGTCATTAGATATCGACGATTTAGTTGTATCTAAGATTATGGTTGATGAGGGTCCTTCATTAAAGCGTATCATGCCACGTGCTAAAGGCCGTGCTGATCGTATCGTAAAGCGTACCTCTCATATTACCGTAGTTGTTGCAGATAGCGTTAGGGAGTAATAATGGGCCAGAAAATTAATCCAAACGGAATCAGACTTGTTATTACCAAAGCTTATTCATCAGTTTGTTATGCATCTACTGCAAATTTCCCAGCTAACATTAAGAGCGACTCTGCAGTTCGTAAGTATTTAACTAACGAGCTTAAGAATGCATCTGTATCTAAGATTGTTATCGATCGTCCTGCAAAGAGCATTCGCGTAACCATCTGCACTGCACGTCCTGGTATCGTTATCGGTAAGAAGGGCGAAGATGTAGAGAAGTTACGTCAGAAGATCTCTGCAATCGCTGGTGTTCCAGCTCAGGTTAATATTTCTGAGATTCGTAAGCCAGACTTAGATGCTAAGCTAGTTGCTGACTCAATTGCTTCACAGTTAGAGCGTCGTGTAATGTTCCGTCGCGCTATGAAGAAGGCAATCCAGAGTGCAATGCGTGCTGGTGCTAAGGGTATCAAGGTTGAAGTATCAGGCCGTTTAGGCGGCGCAGAAATCGCTCGTTCAGAGTGGTTACGTGAAGGTCGTGTACCTCTACACACTTTACGTGCTGATATTGATTACGCTTTATCAGAGGCAGTAACAACCTATGGTGTTATCGGTGTTAAGGTATGGATCTTCAAGGGTGAAGTTTTAGGTGGTTTACCACTAACCCAGGAAGAGACAGAAGACCGTAACAATGCAGCTGCTCCTGCAGGCCGTCGTGGTCGTCGTGACGATAATCAGGCTCGTCCTGGTCGTGGTCGTCGTGGCGCTAAGAAGACCGAAGAGGCTCCAGCTCCAAAGGCTGCAGAGTAACGGAGGAAGTATAAGTGTTACAACCTAAACGTACAAAATATCGTAAGACTCAGAAAGGTCGTAATGAGGGCTTAGCATTTGCTGGTTCAACCGTATCTTTCGGTGAGTTTGGTCTAAAAGCTACATCTCGTGGTCAGATTACTGCTCGTGAGATCGAAGCTGCACGTCGTGCGTTCACTCGTGAGATGAAGCGTGAAGGTAAAGTTTGGATCCGTGTGTTCCCAGATAAGCCTATCACTCAGAAAGCTCTTGGTGTTCGTATGGGTAAAGGTAAAGGTACAGTTGAGTACTGGGTTGCTCCAATTCAGCCTGGTCGTGTACTTTTCGAGATTGGTGGTATTACCGAAGAAGTTGCTCGTGAGGCATTCCGTCTTGCATCAGCAAAGTTATCTGTAACAACTACCTTCGTTCGTAAGCAGGTGATCTAATGCAAGCAAACGATTTACGTAATAAGTCAGTTGAAGAGTTAAAGACTGAATTGTCAAATCTTCAGCGCGAGCAGTTCAACTTACGTTTCCAGTTAAAGTCTGGTGCATTACAGCAGACTAACAACGTTCGTAAGGTACGTCGCGATATCGCACGTATTAACACAATCATCTCTGAGAAGTTAGCTTCAGAGTCTAAGTAGAGGAAGAGTTAAATGTCAGAATCAAATGCAAAAGTAGCTCGTACCCTACGCGGTCGTGTAGTAAGCGATAAGATGCAGAAGGCATGTGTAGTAGCAGTTGAGCGCCGTGTTGCTCATCCTGTATATGGTAAGATTGTTACCCGTACTACCAAGTTCCACGTAGCAGACGCTGAGAACACAGCTCACGTTGGTGATATCGTTGAGATTTGCGAGTGCAGACCAGTTTCTAAGACTATCGCTTGGAAGCTAGTAAGCGTAATCGAGAAGTCTCAGGACTAATCTTTCTGATTAGTTAAGCAAAGACCGCAGGTAATACTGCGGTCTTTTTAATTTCATAATGCAGAAAATGTAAAAATAAATTGAAAAAATTTCTCATGACCATATTTTTTCTAATAAAAAAATGGCAAGAAACCTAGAAACGATTTGTTTTTTGAAAGAATCTGTATATAATTGAATGACTATACCTTGGACCGGCATTTTTGTGCTTGCGGTCTAATTTTTTTTATGGTATAGTTTAGCGCCTTTCTAAAAATGTCTTTAGAAAAGGTAGTTATTTTGTTTTTTAAACGGAGCATTTGAAATGATCCAGATGCAGAGCATGCTTAACGTTGCTGATAATTCTGGCGCACGTGCAGTTCAGTGTATTAAGGTTTTAGGTGGTTCTCACCGCCGTTACGCTGGCATCGGCGACATTATTAAAGTGTCTGTAAAAGACGCTATCCCACGCGGCAAAGTTAAGAAGGGCGACGTACTAGACGCTGTTGTTGTTCGCACCAAGTATGGTGTTCGCAGACAGGACGGTTCAGTAATTCGCTTTGATTCAAACGCAGCAGTTTTATTAACTGCACAGCATGAGCCTATTGGTACTCGTATCTTCGGACCTGTTACTCGTGAACTACGTTCAGAGCAGTTTATGAAGATTGTATCTTTAGCTCCAGAAGTACTCTAATTTAAGCGGGAGTATTAAACATGGCAGCGAAAATTCGCACCAACGATGAAGTAATCGTTATCACTGGTAAGGACAAGGGCAAGACTGGTAAGGTTACCCGTGTATTACCTCGTGAAAATAAGGTGTTTGTTGAAGGCATTAATGTCAAGAAGAAACACCAGAAGGCTAACCCAAATCTTGGTATTCAGGGCGGTATTGTTGACGTTGTAGCACCAGTAGATGTTTCAAACGTAGCAATTTACAATCCTGAAACAAAGAAGGCTGATCGTGTAGGCTTTAAGTTCGAAGACGGTAAAAAGGTTCGTTTCTTTAAGTCAAACGGTAACATCATTCCTTCAACTGCCAAGTAAGCGTTAATTTTATAGGAGAATAACGATGGCGAAACTGCATGATCTTTACAAGCAGGAAGTAATCAAAGCCTTAACTGAAAAATTTGGTTACAAAACAATCATGCAAGTCCCTCGGATTGAGAAAATCACCCTGAATATGGGTGTTGGTGAGGCTGTTGCTGATAAGAAAGTTCTTGAGAACGCAGCACGTGACATGGCAGCTATTGCTGGTCAGAAGCCATTAATCACCAAGGTTCGCAAATCCGTAGCGGGCTTCCATATTCGTGAGGGCTATCCAATCGGCTGTAAGGTTACCCTACGCGGTGAGCGTATGTCGGAGTTCCTCGAGCGTTTAATTGTGATTGCAATTCCACGTATCCGTGATTTCCGTGGTTTATCATCAAAGTCATTTGATGGTAGAGGAAATTACTCAATGGGTGTACGCGAGCAGATCATCTTCCCAGAGATCGATTTTGATAAGGTTGATACAGTTCGTGGTTTAGATATTACCATCACCACTACTGCTAAGACTGATGAAGAAGGTAAAGCTCTTCTTGAGTCATTCAACTTCCCATTCCGTACTCACGCAAGCAAGTAATCGAGGACGAACTAATGGCTAAGACTTCAATGATTAATAGAGATCTTAAGAGACAGCGTCTTGCAGATAAGTATTTTGCAAAGCGTCAGGATCTCAAAAAAGTTATTTCAAGCGTATCATCTTCAGATGAAGAGCGCTTCGCTGCAGTGCAGGCATTAGCAGCACTACCACGCGATTCAAGCCCTTCACGTCAGCGTAACCGCTGTTCTGAGACTGGTCGTCCACATGGTTATTTACGTAAGTTCGGTTTATGCCGTATCAAGTTACGTGAGCACATGATGCGTGGCGAAATCCCTGGTCTACACAAGGCTAGCTGGTAAGAGGAGAGATACAAATGATGCAAGATCCTATTGCGGATTTATTAACCCGCATTCGCAACGGCCAGGCATCTGGCAAAGTTTCCGTTTCAATGCCATCTTCAAAGCTGAAGGTTGCTATTGCTAATCTGTTACTAAAAGAGGGTTATATCTCTTCAGTTGCAGAGAACGGCGACGTTAAGAAAGTATTAGAAATTGGCCTTAAGTACTACGAAGGTGCACCAGTTATCGAGTTAATCAAGAGAGTATCTCGTCCTGGCCTACGTATCTACAAGAAGAGCAGCGAGTTACCACGTATTATGAACGGTTTAGGTATTGCTGTAATTTCAACTTCTAAAGGCTTAATGACCGATCGCGCTGCCCGTAAGGACGGCTTAGGCGGCGAAGTTATTTGTTACGTCGCATAATAGGGAGGCAACATGTCACGTATTGCTAAGGAACCTGTTGTAGTTCCTCAGGGCGTCGAAGTTTCTCTCGACGGTCAGTTAGTAACTGTAAAGTCAAAGAAAGGCAATTTACAGTTAAATGTTCATCCTTTAGTTACTGTTTCTTTCGAGAACAATGTAATTAAAGTAGCTCCAGCTGATGATTCTGCTGACGCTAACATGCAGTCTGGTACAACTCGTGCTTTACTGAATAACATGGTTATCGGTTTAGACAAGGGCTTCGAGAAGGCATTAAAGTTAGTTGGTGTTGGTTATCGTGCTGCAGTTAAGGGTAAGGTTTTAAACCTAATTTTAGGTTACTCTCACCCAATTGACTTTGAGTTACCTGAAGGTATCACCGCTGAGTGTCCATCTCAGACAGATATCGTTCTAAAGAGCTTCGATAAGGCTTTATTAGGTCAGGTTGCAGCTAAGGTTCGTGCATTCCGTGCTCCAGAGCCATACAAGGGCAAAGGTGTTCGCTATGCTGATGAAATCATTCACATCAAAGAAGCTAAGAAGAAATAATAGGGTGGCATAACATGTTTGAAAAGAAAGAAGCACGCATTCGCCGCGCTACTAAATCTCGCGCAAAGATGGCTGAGTTAGGCGTAACCCGTTTAGTTGTTACACGTACTCCACGTCACATCTATGCTCAGATTATCAGCAATGATAACCGTGTTTTAGCTTCAGCTAGCACTTTAGATAAGGACCTTGTTAAGGGTCTTAAGTACACCGGTAACGTAGAAGCTGCCAAGGTTGTTGGTAAGGCTGTTGCCGAGCGTGCACTTGCAGCTTCAGTTACAACTGTAGCTTTCGACAGATCAGGCTATCAGTATCACGGTCGTGTAGCAGCATTAGCTGACGCAGCTCGTGAAGCCGGCCTTAAGTTCTAGGAGTGTGAAATGCAACACAAAGACGAAACTCAAGCAGGCGAATTACAAGAGAAGCTAGTAGCTGTAAATCGTGTAGCTAAAGTAGTAAAGGGTGGTCGTATTTTCTCTTTCACCGCTTTAACAGTAGTTGGTGATGGTAACGGCCGTGTAGGTTTTGGTTATGGTAAGGCTGGTGAAGTTCCTGCTGCTATTCAGAAGGCAATTGAACAGGCTCGTCGTAACATTAACAACAACATTCACTTAAACAATGGTACCTTATTCCACTCTGTAAAGGGTGAGCACTCAGGTTCTATGGTTTATATGCAGCCTGCATCAGAAGGTACCGGTATTATTGCTGGTGGTGCTATGCGTGCTGTATTAGAGGTTGCTGGCGTTCGCAATGTTTTAGCTAAGGCATACGGTTCAACAAACCCAATCAACGTAGTTCGTGCTACTGTTGCTGCATTAGCTTCAATGCGTACTCCTGAAGCAGTAGCTGCTAAGCGTGGCCTTTCAGTGAAGGAAATAATGGAGTAAAAAATGGCAGATAAGAAAACCGTTAAAGTTACTCTAATTAAGAGCACTATTGGTCGTTTACCTAAGCACAAAGACACTGTTAAGGGTTTAGGTTTACGTCGCATTGGTCACACTGTTGAGCTAGAGGATACTCCTTCAGTTCGCGGTATGATCAATAAGGTTAGCTACTTACTAAAGGTAGAGGAGTAAAACATGCGTCTAAATACCTTTGAAGGCTCTAATAACAAGAAGGCAGTACGCGTTGGTCGTGGTATTGGTTCTGGCTTAGGCAAGACCTGTGGTCGTGGTGTTAAAGGTGCAGGTGCTCGTAAGAGTGCTCACAAGCGTCCAGGTTTCGAAGGCGGTCAGATGCCATTAAAGATCCGTTTACCAAAGTTTGGTTTCTGGTCACCAAAGTCTGACGTAACTGCAGAAGTTACCTTAAACGATTTAAATCGTATCGAAGGTGATGTAGTTGATATGGCTGCTTTATTAGCAAACCGTTTAATCACCAAGAAGATTAAGTACGTTAAGATTGTTTTATCACGCGTACCTAACTTCAACAAGAAGATCACTGTAAAGGGTCTTGGTGTTACTAAGGGTGCTAAGGCTGCTATCGAAGCTGCAGGTGGCTCAGTAGAAGTTGCTAAGTACATTACTGATGCAGCTGAGCGTTTAGAGGCATCAAACAAGAAGTCAGCTGCTAAGCAGCAGGCTCGTATCGATGCTTTAAATGCTGCTCCAAAGCTAAGACCTGCTAAGAAGACTGCAGAGCAGAAAGCTGCTAAGAAAGCTGCTGCTGGTAAATAATTTAATGGGGGGAAGCAATTCCCCCTAATTGAGGTTTTGCATGGCAAAAAAATCGCTTTTCGAGAGAAGTCGTGAAATGGCTGCTCAACAGCAAAAGGGAACTGGCGAATTACGTCAGCGTCTCTTATTTGTTGTTTTTGCGCTAATTATATTCAGACTGGGCTCTTATATTCCTGTTCCAGGTGTGAATGCAGACGTCTTAGAGCGTATTTTTGATTCGCAAAGCGGAACCATTATTGGCATGTTCAATATGTTTTCTGGTGGTGCTCTTGAGCGTGCATCAGTTTTAGCATTAGGTATCATGCCTTATATTTCTGCATCTATTATTATTCAGTTATTAGCAGTTCTGAACAAGAATTTAGCTGAACTAAAGAAAGAGGGTGAATCTGGTCGTCGTAAGATTACTCAGTATACCCGAGTTGCAACTGTATTCCTTGCTGCCTTCCAGGCTTTTGGTATGGCAACTGGTATACCAAACATGATGCCTGGTTTAGTTGATAACCCAGGATTCGGTTTTTATTTTGTAACTACAGTTTCTTTAGTAACTGGTACTATGTTACTGATGTGGTTAGGTGAGCAGATCACTGAGCGTGGCATTGGAAATGGTATTTCTCTTATCATTTTCGCAGGTATTGTAGCTGGATTACCTTCAGCATTAGCAAGAACCTTTGAGCAGTCTCGTCAAGGTGATTTATCAACTATCGCATTGCTAATAATCGGTGTAGTTGTTGTCTTAGTGACATTGTTTGTGGTTTTCGTTGAGCGCGGTCAGCGTAAGATCGTTATCGAATACGCTAAACGCCAGATGGGTAATCGAATTTACTCTCAGCCTCGCTCTAATTTACCATTAAAGATCAACTTATCAGGTGTTATTCCAGCAATTTTTGCATCGTCAATTATTCTGTTCCCTGGTACTGTTGTATCTTGGTTCGGCCAAGGAGATAATGCTGTTTCCAATGTTTTGGGTAGCATTAGTTTATTCTTACAGCCAGGTCAGCCTTTATATGAACTGTTGTATGCAGCTGCAATTATCTTCTTCACATTCTTCTATAC
>NZ_JBGVMC010000156.1:0-6368 GCF_045124615.1 Succinivibrio sp. | reverse complement strand
CACGATTTTTTCTTCTGAACTGACTTGGTGTCATTTTAAAGTGTTTAGTAAAGCTTCTCGTAAAGTAAGACTGGTTTTCAAAACCGCAGTTAACTGCAATATCAATAAGCTTGTCATCTGATTTTTTGAGCATTATTGATGCCATATGCAGTCTGTGCTCAATTAAGAATTCATTAAATCCTTTTCCTGTAATATTCTTAAAAAGCTTCATGAAGTGACTTTTAGACAGATAACACATTGCGGCGACCTGTTCTATAGAAAGTTTTTGCTCATATTGATTGTGAACAGCATGTACAGCTGGTTTGATTTTTGAAAAATCGTATCTGAATTCACCAATATTTTTATCAGTAGAGCAAGTATTTTTAAGAAGATAGTTAAAAACTATCAGAATGTTTCCAAGAACAAAAAGCTGGTACTCTGAATAGCACTCTTTTCTATGGTTAATAATGTTATCAAGAAATGGAAAAAGATTTTTTGCAAGTTCGCTATCCGCTTTTATAAAAGGAGGAAAAATTAAAGTTGCATCTTCTATTTTTCTAATTTTATCAATAAGTTCATCATGAATAACCTCACTTTTCATATCCTGCTGCAAAAGCTTTGTATTTATGAGAACAGTGAAATAATCAGCGCTTTCTTCTTTGTGCTGCTGCATGCTGTGAGGATATTTAGTATTGGATATAAGAATATCGCCTTCATGTGCTGTATATAACTGATTGCAGATATAAAAATCAGCGCATCCTTTTTTGATATAGGAAATTTCAATTTCATCATGCCAGTGAAGAGGAAATGAGTTAAGACAGCAAGGTACCAGTGAATGGTAGATGGAAAATGAAAATTTATTCTGACCGTGAATTTTAGCTTCATGTATTAACTTATTGTTATTCATAATAAAACCTATAAGCTAATTAAAAAGATATATAAAAACAATAATACTATTGTGTTAATTTGTAAATACTATCATTAAAGATCCTCTTATTTAATCGAATTAAACTGACATCATCAGATTTACTCATGAAGGAGCAATTATCATGATGTTAGAAGGTATTTATCATAAGTGTGGTTTTAACGACTGTTATTGCCTAAATGAAAATGAGCTGAAGATAAATCTACACACAAATAAAAGTGTAAAAAGAGCCGTTCTCATGTGTGATGATCCTTACAGTAAAGGTATATCAGGAAGTAACTGGACTGGAAATCCTGTTGAAATGCATGTTTCTAGGTCTTTATCTTTAGAGAATATTTTCTCTGTTATCGTAAAACCAGAATATAAACGTCTCCAGTACTATTTTGTAATTTATTTTGACAATGATACTAGTGTCTGCCTATTAGAAGATGGTATTCACCAAATAAGTTTCCTAAACAGATTAGAGTTTGCAAAACACTATTTCAAGTTCGGCTGGATGAATGACTCTGATATCTGTATTCCTCCAAAATGGGTGGAAAACACTGTGTGGTATCAGATCCTCCCTGACAGATTCTGCAGAGTAGATGATGGATATAAGGCTAATTTTGTTGACTGGAACGATGTTAACTGTATTGATTATAAGAGTATGTACGGTGGTAATATCAAAGGCATAGATTCAAAACTTGAGTACTTGTCTAATCTTGGTATTACAGGAATTTATTTCAATCCAATATTTAAAAGTTCAACAAATCATAAATACAACACTGATGACTATCTGACAGTCGATCCTGCTTTTGGTTCAAATGATGATTTTGCAAATCTCGTTAAAAGAGCTCATTCACTTGGAATAAAGGTGATGATTGATGCTGTTTTTAATCATACATCAAGAGATTTCTTTGCATTTAAGGATGTTCTTAAGAATGGACAGAACTCTTTATATTACAACTGGTATTACATAAACACACCTGAATTTGCAAAGATTGGAAATACAAAAGATGGTCGTTACTATTCTTTTGCTTTCGTCAGTGATATGCCAAAGCTCAATACTAACAATAAGGCAGTTGTTGATTATTTCACAGATGTTTGCAAAAAGTGGATTTCTATGTTCGATATAGACGGTATCAGATTTGATGTCGGCAATGAGATTTCACATTCATTTATAAAACATCTGAATCTAGAACTTAAGGCTGTAAAACCAGATATTTTCTTGTTAGGAGAAATCTGGACAGATTCTTCAACATATCTTGAAGGCGATGAGTATGATTCTGTAATGAATTATCCATTTATGTTCAGCCTTGATACATTCTTTAAAGATAAGAATCTTTGCACAGAAGATTTTGTTCATCAGATAAATTATTGTTATTCCTTATACAAAGATCAGACAAACAGAGTTATTTTCAACCAGCTAGACAGTCATGATGTTGGCAGAATTATCACAAGATCAGGTAGCTATGATAGTTTTATTCAGCAACTTTCTATTCTTATGACAATGCCTGGTAGTCCATGTATCTACTACGGAACAGAGCTTGCTCTTGATGGTCAGAACGATCCGTACAACAGAAAGCCAATGCCATGGAAATATCTTGACTGTTCAGAACACCAATCTGTCTTTAATCAAGTAAAGGCGCTAATCGCTGTAAGAAAGCTTGATTGTTTTAAAAGCGAGCAGCCTTTTGAATTTTTCAATATGGATACAAGAAGACTGATTCATTACACAAGAGGCACTGATAAAAAAGGCTCCGTATTTATAAATGATTCAGATTGTGATGTGGAAATTCATAAAAATTATGATTCAAAAATAGTTTTTTCCCATAAATATAGTGATTCAAAACTGCAAAAAGGAGGCGTACTAGTAATAGTCAGCTAATTGATATTTATTTACACACTCTGTATGTTCAATGCCTTTTTGGTTCGTGCTAAAAAGGCTTTTTTATGCTTATTGATAAATAAAAAACGTGCTTTAATGCAAAAAAAATCAAAAAAGTGTTTAGAAAATAGTTAAAATCATGATTTTACAAATATAAATCTATAAATAATGTGTAAAATTAACTAATAATATTCATTAAACTCGAGTTCACTGTGAAAATTTCAAAAAAATTATTATCAACTGTTTTTTCTGGCATGATCTTATGTTCCTGCTCTTCACAAGGTCCAATAGATCAGATTATTAGTTCTTCTTTAAATATTAATAACCGTCCGGTTTATTTAAGAGGAGAAATGAATGATTATGAGGTATCAGAAACATACAGACTAAGAAAATCTGATGACGGATACTGCACATATGCAACCTTAAGAACTGATTGGTCTCCTTACAAATTCAAATTTGCAGATTCTGACTGGTCAGAGGGAAGTAATTTTGGATTCATGTCTGGTCCTGGTGTAATCAGAGAAGGCTCTTTACCTTTAAAACTGAATCCTGATTCAAAGTTTGAGGAAATCAGCTTTTATCCAAATTCAGATGGCGTTTACAAATTCTGCGTAATAAAGCGAAATGACGGATATTATGCAACTGTATACAAGAGTAGCAAAAAGCGCCTATTAAGTATGGCTCAGCTTTTTAAGCTCGGTAAAGAATAAAATGAAAACCGATTATAAAGAAATATTTTATAAATATGAGGATTATTTGCTGCTAGAGTATTCATTATCAAGTAACAGCATAAGATCCTATATTTCTGACATTAATCGGTTTTTAACATTTCTAAAAGAAGAGCTTTCACTTGATGTAACAGGAATAACAACCGAAAACATAAGATGCTATCTTGAATATATTCACAATTATAAATCATCATCTGTTGCAAGAACTCTGACATCCATTAGGAATTTTTGCAGATTTCTTATTAAGGAAAAAATATTTTCATTCGATCCTAGCAGTACTATTGAAAGCCCTAAGTTAGTAAAACATGTTCCCCACGTTATTTCTGAGAGTACCGTAGATTCAATCCTGACTGCACCAGACTGTTCAACATTTCAGGGCCAGAGAGACAAGGCAATGCTTGAATTAGTATATGCAACAGGTCTTCGTGTATCTGAGCTTGTAAATATTAAATTTGAAAATGTTAATTTTCAGGATGGTTTTCTAAAGATTATCGGTAAAGGTGGAAAGGAGCGACTAATTCCAGTCTGTAAAAGGGCTCTTGAATATCTTAAGCAGTATATTGAGGGATTTAGATCTCAAAAAGATCCCAAAAAAATTTTTCCTTATATCTTTATTTCAGGAAAGATTAATTCAGACGGTAAGATTTGCTCCCTTACAAGAATCGGTTTTTGGCAGCGCATAAAAAAATACTGCACTGATATTGGTATAGATCCTTCTTGTGTATCCCCTCATGCTTTCAGACACGCTTTTGCAACTCATCTGTTAAATCATGATGCAGATTTGCGTTCAGTGCAGATGATGCTTGGCCATAGTTCTCTTACAACTACGCAGATTTATACTTATGTAGCTACTTACAGAATGCATCAGGTATTTAATCGCTCACATCCAAGGAACTGATATGCAGTTAGGTTACAGACCATTATTCAAAGATCCTAATTCACAGATAGAGTATTTTGTTCTGCAAAGTACAGATACTTCATGTCTTTGCATGCAGTCTTCACTTAATAATTATCAGAAACTTAAAAGAGCATATCAGTCTAGTGAATACTTTTATAAATTTTCAAATGGCTCTATCCTAAAGCCATTATCACTTAACAGAAATTCATCTCTGAATATCTCAAGTGCTGTTTTTGAAAATTTTGATGGTGGTTTTCTTGCAGATTTTTTAAAGGTTGTTCCTCCTACATGGCAGTATTCAACTGGCAAAAGAATAGGAAGGATCCTTTGTGATATTCACTCTTATACTCTTAATGAAAAACAGATAGCTAAAGCCCATACAAGACATGATTCTTTTATGGAGAAACTAGCTTTCTATATTTCAGATCTTCCTCATTTTAAAAATGATAATTATGCTTTAAATGCCATATCCACAAGATATGATCATTTCAGTGTTTTTAAAAGTGTAATGCGTTATGGATCGTTCAAGCACAACAACATACTTATAAGTAAGGATACTTCTTTAGCATTCCTTCCATCTTTTACAATTGGACCTGGTGATCTGTGTGAGGATTTTGCAAATCTTGAGTTAGAAAGTGCAGGTGAATATCCACTTTTGTGTGCTGGTATTATTGATGGATATTTTGGAGGAAATGTTCCTACAAAATTCTGGATGCATTTTGCCCTTTACTGTGCTTTTTATTCATTGTTTAAATGCGGTAAGAGAGCATTAAAAAACAAAAGTAATCTAAATAAGATGCAGTTACTGTATGACAGAATCTGTAAAGACTTCTCAAATTTTTCAAGACCAATTCCTGTCTGGTACTCATCTCCTGCAACAGAGCAGATAAGAATTCAGGCTACAAAACATGGCTTGTAGCTAATTTAAGACTAAGAAATTAGTCAAAATTTGACTTGAATCTAATCCAAATAGATCTATAATTTTTTTACACTTATTAGATTTAAATTTTGGATATTTATCATGTCGTTTTCTGCCGTAATTCATCAGCCAAATAATGTCATAGATAAAGAGCAATTTAAAGACAACTCTTTTTCTTTTACAAAAGAGAATATTGATAAAAAGTACAATGTGAAATTTGATAATGAAGATCTTGAGCTATTAAATGAAATCCAGTCTCACTATGGTATCAAATCAAAATCAGATCTCATTCATACAGTTCTTGTTCATTATTTCAAGAAATCGCTTAATGCTAAAGGCGTAGCAAAAGACGTTGCTTTGATTATCTCTCTGATTGCTGATGCCTATGCTGGCTCTAAAGGCTCTTTTGATGTGGCTACATGGTCAAATGAGGTTATTTCACATACTTCCATATCTCAAGATCTGCTTGATTTTGGTCCTGCAGCAAAAAAGATTAAGCTCTCCTCTCATAACGGTATTGAACATTCTGAAAGTTATATTCAGGTAGGAATGAAACTTATGCAGTTCTGTGAAAGGGAAAATCTATTATCTACTCCTGAATATAAAAGAGTATTCAAGAGTCTTGAATCATGGATTCAGTTAAACAAGAGTTCTAGGAGCAAGAAATAATGAGCATTATTGAGGATATTCAGAAAAAGGCTCTGACAGAGGGAAAGATAAAGGCTGAAACACAAGATAGTTTCAAAATAGTTAGTGTAAGACCAACTCCACAGCTATCTGCTCTAATAGAGGTTCTCTCATTTCTTGACGGCAAGTCACCATCAGACTTAATTCACTCAAATTTTGGAGAGGCATTAGCTGAATTTACTCTTGAGAGTAAAGAGCATATTGAGCCATTAAAAAGAAGTATTGCATCTTATAAAAAGAAATATAAGTCTAGAGAATTCAAAGAGGGCAGTGCTTTAGCGATTTTAGAACAAAAATGCATGAAATAAAGACAATCATAAAATGAAACCTAAACTCCGTCACCCCTAGTATCTAACAGGGGTGAT
>NZ_JBGVMC010000155.1:0-1745 GCF_045124615.1 Succinivibrio sp. | reverse complement strand
ATCTTTCCTGAAAAAATCTTCATGATGCAATAGCAGGTAAAGCCTATTCCAAAGCCGATTGCAATTGAGTAGGTTAAAGGCATCATGATAATTATGAGGAAACTTGGAATTACCTCTGACAGATCGTTAAAATCAATATTTTTGATATGTGAAAGCATAAGCGCACCTACGATTATCAGCACAGGTGCTGTTGCAAATGCAGGTATGATTGCAGCAAGTGGCGTGAAGATAAATGATAATAAGAAGCAAACTGCAACTGTTACTGCTGTAAGACCTGTTCTACCACCAGCCTGAATACCTGATGATGATTCAATATATGTTGTAACGGTGCAGGTTCCAAGAGCAGCTGATAGCATTGTACCTGTTGAATCAGTTAAAAGAGCCTTATCTACGTTTTCTATTTTTCCTTCAAAGCTCATCAAACCTGATGATTTGCTAAGGCCGATTAGTGTACCAATGTTGTCAAATAGTTCAACAACAGTGAAGGTGAAGATGATAGATACAATACCGTATTTGACTGCACCTAATATATCCATCTCAAGGAAAGTTTCCTTAAGTGATGGTATGGTGAATGATACGACATCGCCAACTGAAGTTGGAGCAGGAGTAATATTGAATATCATTCCTATGATAGTTGTTGCAATGATACCAATAAGCATTGCTGCCTTAACTTTTAAGTACAGAAGAACTGCAATAAAAGTAACACCAAATAGAGTAAGCATAACCTTAGGATCGCTAAGATGACCTAGTGTTACTAATGTTGCATCAGAGTTTGCAACAATACCTGAACTTTGGAATCCTACAAAGGCGATGAACATACCAATACCGACAACAATTGCAGATTTCAAGCTTAATGGTACTGATTCAATTATTTTTTCACGAAGCTTTGTTAAGGTCAGAATTAAAAAGACGATACCAGATATAAATACTGCACCAAGTGCTGTCTGCCAGGAAAGACCAACTGTTTTACAGACATAGAATGAGAAAAAAGCGTTGATACCCATTCCTGGTGCAACTGCATATGGAAGTTTTGCAAAAAGTCCCATTGCAAGAGTACATAAGGCTGCAGACCATAGTGTTGCTGCAATAGCAGCTTCTTTTGGTATTCCTGAAACCTCAAGGATAGACGGATTTACGAAAATAATATAGGCCATCGTAATGAAGGTAGTAAGTCCAGCTAGTATTTCCGTTTTGAATGTGCTGTTCTTTTCTGTAATAGAAAAATACCTATCTAGAAAATTTTTCATAAATTACGTCCTTGAGTGAAGAGTTTTTTTCAGTATACATCAGTTAGTTTTTGTAGGTATAAACATATTTTTTGTGAACGAAAAATATGCATAAGCAAAAAATGGTGCATGAATTTGACCAGCATAGTACGAAAAAGCATATACAGGTGAGGATCTGCATATGCTTTATGTTATTTATCTTGCGCTTTTGACAGGTTTAAACCTGAATGTTTCCTTTTTCATCTGCTGTTTTGCAAAGACCGATGATAAATTCGATAAATGCAATAAAGCCTGGTATAAAGGTCCAGCAGAAAATAAGATAAATGAAGCCTAGAAGAATGTGACCTGCATAGAATTTGTGGATACCGATGCCACCTAGGAAGAAAGCTAACAGAACATATCCGACCTTGTTAACTGAGTGAGGTGCATTTGCAGTCAATGGCACAGCCTTTTTGGAAACTATTACCTTGTTTTCTGCGCTGAATACATCAACTTCAACTCCTACAGCAGGTGTAAAGC
>NZ_JBGVMC010000154.1:0-5123 GCF_045124615.1 Succinivibrio sp. | reverse complement strand
AAACACTCTCCATCTGCATAGGCACCTTCGTAGTCATGGGCATAGCGATAGCCTTCAATGTAGCCTAAATCTTTCATTAACTTTGTAGGAGCGTTTCTAAGATAAATAGGCACATCAAGAGTACCATGCTCTCTTGCATCCTCTCGTGCCTTGTTAAAAGCAAGATACAGACGGTTACTCTTTGGAGCTAGTGCACAGTATACTGTAGCCTCGGCAATAGCTCTTTCGCCTTCAGCAGGACCTACCCTATCATAAATATCCCATGCATTTAGACATATCTGCATTGCCTTTGGATCTGCAAGACCAATGTCCTCTGTTGCAAATGCTAGCAGTCTTCTTGCAACATATAAAGGATCACCACATGCCTCAAGAATTCTTGAATACCAGTATAAAGCCGCATCAGGAGCTGAGCCTCTAAGTGACTTATGATAGGCACTTATAATCTCATAATATGAATCACCGCCCTTGTCATAGTTGACAAGTCTTCTGCCTGCCACTGCAGCTAGCATTGAAAGAGTAAGAATTCTTGTACCGTCTTTTGAAAGTGCGGCAAGATCTGAAGCCATTTCAAGAATATTCAGTAGATACCTAGCATCACCAGATGCAAGATCAATAAGAGCCTTTTCTACACCTTCTGCAAGTTTGAGATTACAGCTTTTAAGCCCCTTTTGAGAGTTTACAGCGATATCAATGAGTTTTTTAGATTCATCATCATTCAGTTTCTGCAGAACATATACTCTTGCTCTTGATAAAAGTGCAGAATTAAGTGAAAAGGACGGATTCTCGGTTGTTGCTCCGATAAAAGTTATGGTTCCGTTTTCAATATGTGGCAAGAACGCATCTTGCTGAGACTTATTGAAGCGATGAACCTCATCTACAAAAAGAATTGTTCTTATACCGCTTTTCTTTCTAAGCTCAGCTCTTGAAATAGCATCTCGTATGTCCTTTACACCTGAGGTAACGGCAGGTAACTGCTCAAATATAGCTGAACATGCCTTTGCAAAAAGCAATGCAAGTGTAGTTTTACCAACACCTGGAGGTCCCCAGAGTATCATTGAATAGCACTGACCTTTGTCATACATTGCTCTCAATGGTTTGCCAGGAGATAAAAGATGTGACTGACCTATATACTCATCAAGACTTGAAGGTCTGAGTCTTGCTGCAAGAGGAGCAAACTCATCGCTTATAGATGAGCTTTCAACTGAACCTTTTGTAAGTGATTCGTCAAAGGCTGCAAATAAATCAGTATTATTTTCGCTGGTCATCTATCTGTGCATCATCTGGAATAGTGTATGAAAAATCACTGTCTGTAAGTGTAGAGCTCTGTTCTGTGAGCTTATAAACAGTAGTGTTTCCATCAGCCATATTTAAAGTAAGTTCATTTATACGGCTGTTGTCAAAGCACAAAGTAATCTTGCTTACAGTCTTATCTTTAAGTGGAGTCAGGCTGTAGCATTTTCCTAGAGACTGAACCTTGTATTGAGACCACAGCTTTTTATCTGAAGAGTTTAACAGCATAAAAGGTGATGTATACAGATCCTTTTTTGAAAACACAGTGGCCTGATTTACAAATGCATCGTAATAAACCACAGATGAGCCTTTTGTATAAAGAACTGTTTCATCAGGCTCCATTGTATGCATCATAAAATGAGATGGTCTCTTTAGCTTTAAAGATCCACTCTGAACTGATACTACAGTTCCCTTGGCATTTTTTGTCTGAGAAGAGAATGTGGCTGAAATAGAATTTCTGCTTCCAAGCATTTTAATGAGTTCCAAAGAATCATCAGCCTGTACCGTGCACGCTGCAGTCATTAGCGCTGCAACCATTAAGATTTTCTTCATTCTTACTCCCACAGAAGATATCCTTTTGAATCAATGATACCCTGTTGTTGCAACTGTCTGTGAATATTTCTTGCTCTAACAAAGCCAACCTTAAGTTCAGACTGAAGCTCAGTTACAGAAATACCCTTCTTAGTGTTTGCACAGTACATTCTTGCATGCTCTACAGCAAGATCAAAATATCTGTCTAACTCCTGATCCTTTGGCATATCATCTAAATCATCAGGCTCATCATCTTCAAGAGTTGTGACATCTTCAATATATTCAGGATCACCTGCTCTCTCAATCCATGAATTTACAACTGCATGAACATCATCAGTACTTGCATAAGGACCGTGAGCTCTGAACAGCTGATTATTCTTGAGCTGCTGATACTTGACCATCATGTCACCGTTGCCTAAAAGATTTTCTGCACCAGTCTCATCAAGAATAATTCTAGATTCCATACCGTTTTGTACAGTATATGCAATTCTTGATGGAAGATTTGCTCTGATAGTACCGGTTACAATCTCTGAACGAGGAGTCTGAGTTGCAAGAATAATATGGATACCTGCAGCTCTTGCCTTACCTGCAAGTCGGCCAATCATCTGATCAAGTGCCTGATCACCTTTCTTTCCTGATGAACCTGATACTGCCATTAAATCGGCAAACTCGTCAATTACAAGTACGATATATGGTAGAGGTTTTAGCTCTTTTGGCTCACCACCCATATCAGCAGTCCATACGGGATCATATACCTTTCTGCCCTGTGCATTTTCTGAACGGATAAGATCATTACACTGTGAAATCTTAGCAACATGCAGTAAAGATAACAGTTTGTATCTACGCTCCTGCTCCTTGATAAGCCATGATACTGAAGCTACAGCCTGAAGTGGATCTGTAATGATTGGGCAAATCAGATGTGGCAGAGAATGATACTGAGTAAACTCTACTGTCTTAGGGTCAATCATAATCAGACGCATATCTGCAGGTGACTTTGATAACAGTAAGGATACTAGCATTGAGTTAAGACCTGCTGACTTACCTGAACCTGTTGTACCTGCAATCAGAAGATGCGGAGCTGATGCAAGATCAGCAACAATAGGTCTTCCAATGGTATCAACACCCATACACATAGGCAGGTAAGCCTTTGAGGTTGCAAACTCTTCAGACTGCACAACATCACCAAGTGTAATCATCTTTCTTCTGTCGTTTGGAACTTCAACACCAACGAAGCTTGTGCCGGCAACAGATTTTAGGATATTGATCTTATCTGTCATCAGAGTTCTCTGCAGATCTTCTGTTAATCTGCTGATAGCCTTTAAGCTTACACCTCTTTCAAGATTCAAATCGAATCTTGTAACAACTGGGCCAGACTCAAAATTAGCTACATTAGCTTTAACATTGAAGTCCTTCATGAACTGATCGATTTTTGAAATCTTTGCTTCAATCTCATCATCGATTGAGTAGTTCTCGTTGTTAGAACGAGTCAGAAGAGAGAATGGAGGTCTCCAGCTGTCATAGTATCTTGTAGGAATTGTTTCTGTTGACTGTGAATAGGTAACAGTAGGAATCTTTCCTATAGGAGCACGCTGTGAAGTGTTGAAGCTTCTAGGTACGTTACCTGAGATGGAGCTCATATTTTCAAATGGAGGATTTGTTACCACCTTGTCATATGATTGAGAAGATGAAGCTGATGAATATGAATTTACAAGGCCAGATGAACTTTGAGTCTGAGCATGATTTTCATTTTGCATCTCATTATTATGAACATCGTTATTAGAGCTTACAGCTGCATTTAGTGTCTGTGAAGCTACAGTATATGCTGAACTGGTTTCTGTATTGCTTCTGACAGAAGGAGTCTGACTAGAATTTACACCTCTTGAAGCATAACGATACTTGTCATAGCTATCATCTGACTCTTTTATTAATGACTCAGAGCTCTTTAAAAGTTTTCCATCATCAGTTTTCTTGAACTCTGGTGGCAGAGAATTTACCTTTATCTGTGTAGAGGTATTATCCTCGTTTGTAAGATCATCAAAACTGATAATATTCTGATCACTTTCTGATACAACGGTATGATTTACACTGGTTTCATACTTCTGACTTTGATTGCTCATAGAATCAGTCTGATCAGAATTCTGAGTAAACTTACCTGACATACCATCTGAATTTGATGTCACATTCAGTTTTGGTGTAGATGTTGTTCTGATAATTACAGTGCTTACCTCTGAGCGTCTCATAGGGCTGCCTACTGTTTCTTGCTGTGTAATATTATCAGCACCTGCCTTGTAAACAACATGTCCCTGACTGTCATCATTCTGAACTTTTCTTACTGGTTCAAAAATATCATCTGAAGCGACTGCAAGTCTTGTAATAATGGTTTTTCCACCATTATCTTTAGGCTCTTGCAAATCATCCTTTTTTTCTGTGATGTTTGAACCTACTGCAACACCATTAATTACAGTCTTTGGACCTTCTTTGCTTTGTGATGAACTGTGTGTGTCAGATATATTGTTTGTCTGCACAGCGTTTTGAATTGCACTATTGTTTTCAGATGCAAATACTGCTGTTGCTTTTTGCTCCTCAATATTTTTTGCAATACGGTTAGAACCGAATGTTGCAGGAAAATTGTTCTCTTGCTTTACGAAGCTGTCGTTCTGTCTTAAGAATGAAGGATCTGTTGGAACTCCAAAAGCAGAAAACTTTGGTTCAACACGGTTTGTAAGGGAGCTTCTACCTTTAGAAACATTCTTCAGCTGTGGCTGTTTTGCAGCAATTTCACTTAGTGTTTCAGCCTTGTCATTATTCTTCTCTTTCTCTTCACTCTGAGTTTTAATTCTTGTAAACAGACCTGATAAGAATCCACCACTCTGCTCTTTTTCGTGCTCATGGATCTGATCTAGATATTCCTTGTTGAGATGATTATTTAAAGAATGAACCTGCTCATTATCACTGTTAACTACCTGTATACCCTTGGTCATTTCAGGAGTCTGCTCTGGAAGACTGCCAACAGAAGTCACATCAGAGATGTTAAGGTCAGAATTATGCTTGCTCATCTGATTATGATCTTCAAATAGTGAAGTCTCAACCTTTCGTCCTGTGATTCTGTTATAAACAGCAGTCAGAAGATTACCTATATTATCTATGTACCAGACTGGTGATTTGAAGGTAAAGAGAAATAGACCGCCAAAGGTAACAAGCATAAGCAGAATTCCTGATATAGGGAATCCAAACTTGTTAAAGAAATACAAAAAGAAAAAATCACCCAGCAGTCCACCAAAGGATGGAGATAAGGCTGAGAG
>NZ_JBGVMC010000153.1:0-2256 GCF_045124615.1 Succinivibrio sp. | reverse complement strand
TGCTATATCTAATAAATCACTTTCGCCTTTAGGTAAATGCTCTTTTCTAAACTTAAATTCATAATCTTTTACAGCCAAATCAGGGTTAATCTGTTTCATCACGTTCTTATACGCAAGATAAGCACCATAAAGATTCCAGTGAGAATCATTAAAGAAATATAGACTCTCGCCATTCATTTTTTTCTTTTCATTTATCAACAATGAATAATTATCAATGAAATTTATATGAGCATCTTCTAGCAAATATTTATAATTATCAAAAAGTCGGTATTTTCCTGGCTCAAAGTAATTCTGATTCATATACTCTGGATAAATTCCATGCTTATCAGGGCCTACAACTAAATAAAAATCAATGGCACTGTCAGCATTCATTAGAGTTTTTAATGTATTTATTTTCTTAATTGCAGCATTCATATTTACTTTAGTTGAACGAGAATGCTGAGAATAAACCTCATGACTTTTATCTCCAAGAAATACCCAGTTATTTCGTCCCTTTACAAATACTTCACTTGGTGAAAAGTCATAATCAGCAAACAGATCCTTAAAATTTTTATAGTACTTTTCTGAAATTCTAACTTTATAAAATAATCTGTCTGTATACCACTTAACTAATTCAATAAAAAATCTATTTGAATATTCATTAGGAAATCTGGCAATCATTCTGTTTTCAGACTTTATTACATAATCATTGCTTATAGTCATGAATCCAGCTAAAGGAACTGCAAACATAAGTGTTACAAGAATGTACTGTATTACTCTCTTCATTTGCTCAATCCTTTAGAAATTAAAATAGATAAACGGATTCTGTGCACTGAAATACAAAATTATTACAGATGCAAAAACCAAAAGACCATGTACAAGATATGCTATTGTGTGTGTTTTATGTTCATATGCATCTGATGAATTAAATGCATCTACTTTTATAAGTGCAATGATAAAACCTGCTACAAGTGCTAAATAATTCAAAATCTTTCCATCACATATGTTTTCATTACTAATATTAGATATAGAAAACATTACATTTAAATAATCCATTGCATGTGATAGAGAATCAGCTCTAAATATTACCCATCCTACAAGAACAACTAACAAAGCGTAGGCATGTGCAAAAATTACTGGTATTTTTGATAATACGTCTTTTAAGAACAGACGTTCAAGGATCAGAAAAACACCATTGTAAAGCCCCCATACAACGAATGTCATATTAGCACCGTGCCAGAGACCACATAGGAAGAAAACAAATACAAGATTAAAGTAAATCCTGTAAGTTGCTACTCTTGAGCCTCCAAGTGGTATATAGACATAATCTCTAAGCCAGGATGATAATGACATATGCCATCTTCTCCAGAAATCCTGAATCGATTTTGCTCTGTATGGAGCATTGAAATTCTCATGGAATCTGAAGCCTGCCATTGCAGCAAGACCTATTGCCATATCAGAATATGCAGAAAAATCAAAATAGATCTGAATCATGTATGCTAGCGCACCAATCCATGCATCAAGAGTAGACAATGACTGTACATGATACAAAAAGGCCATATCTGCAAGAGGAGCTACAGAATTTGCAATAAGGATCTTCTTGTTCAGACCAAGAATGAATCTGTACATACCGTAGTTAAACAGATCCTTTGAATCTACTCTCTTATCAAGATCAGGTTGCACATCCTTGTATCTTACAATAGGACCTGCAATCAAATGTGGAAACATGAAGAAATATGCTAAAAAAGTGGTGATTTTACACTTGCCTGATATCTGACCTCTGGCAATATCAATAAGATAGCTTACAGCGTGGAAGGTGAAAAATGATATACCTAGAGGTAAAGCTTGTTTTTTCACATTTACATTAAGGAGATAGCCTGACTGATGAATAAGATCAAATATCCAGTACGAATACTTAAAAAATGCCAAAGACAGGATATTTATAGATACAAAGGCAAACAATGTTATATTTTTAAGAATACAACTTTTTTCTTTAGCATTTTCTAGCAAATAACCGAATACTAGGTTCAAGAAACCGTATGCAAGTAGTATCTTTAAAGAGTGAAATCCGCCATCAAAAACATAAAAGAAAAGACTTATTAGAATTAGGGAAATATTTCTTAAAACAACTTTTTTTCTGATTAGAAAATCACAAGTTAAAAATAAAGGTAAAATAAAGAAAATAAAAGGTAAACTTGAAAAAACCATTATCTTTTGCCTTATAAAAATGATTCAAGATTATAACATAAAAGACTCTCTCTCTATTATTGCATTGAC
>NZ_JBGVMC010000152.1:0-6010 GCF_045124615.1 Succinivibrio sp. | reverse complement strand
GAGCATTCAATTCCCTGTTTATATGTCATCGACTGACTGAAAGGAGTTTTAATTACAATTATGATCATTTATAACTCCAATACCTTGTCACATGAGGATATCATCATAGACAGCTCTGCATTTCCAGATAATGTGAATGATTTTTCTATACTCTCTACTGATATTCCTTTTTCCTGAAGGTCTCCACCGCAGACGTACATAGGAATTTTATATTTTTCGTACAGATCAGTGTAAGTTTTCTGAATACCATACAGGTCTGATCGTTTTTCCATCTCTACAGAAGTTATGCTTGTAGCATCATATCTGAAAAATATACCTTTAATATTAAGTTTTTCTTCGTAGGCTTTTTGCACGATATATTTAACAGTATTATGACTTACGCAATTACATGCAGAGCTTTTTATAATAATTAACAAGTCCATAAAAAAATATCCTCTAAATAGAGGATACTACAAAATAAAAATAAATAATGTGCATTAAACTGCAGCGATCACTTCAATTTCGCAAAGTGCGCCTTTAGGTAGATCGATTCCACCTACGCATGAACGAGCTGGTGCAGGAGCATTAAAAAACTCAGCATATACAGCGTTGAATGCAGCAAAATCATTGATATCCTTTAAAAAACAGGTGGTTTTGATTACTTTTGATAAATCAGAACCTGCAGCTTCAACTAATGCTTTTACGTTAGATAAAGCCTGTCTTGCCTGCTCTGCAATTCCACCTTCAACCATAGCACCTGTTGCTGGAACTAAAGGGATCTGGCCTGATGCAAATAATAAACCATTTACAATTTTACCCTGAACATATGGGCCAATTGCAGCTGGTGCATTTTCAGTTGATATTACTTTGATATCGCTCATTTGTTTTCTCCAAAATAAAATGCCCCACCAAATTCTGGAAGGGCATCTGATTTAAATCATAACTTTAAATTAGTTATTGCCAACAGAGCTTGAATCAGCTGCTTCTAAAGCTGCTGACAACTGCTTCTGCAGATCATCTGCTGAAACTGTCTGCTCTGAATCATTTGACTGATTCATACGAGCAAACTCTTCACGACGCTGCTTGTGGTACTTATAACCAGTACCAGCAGGGATTAGACGACCTACGATTACGTTTTCCTTCAAGCCACGTAACTCATCAACCTTACCCTCAACAGAAGCCTCGGTAAGAACACGAGTTGTTTCCTGGAAGGATGCAGCTGAAATGAAGCTGTCGGTGCTTAATGAAGCCTTTGTCAGACCCATTAGAATGTGTCTGTAACAAACCTGCTTCTTGCCTTCTGCAGCAAGCTTTTCGTTTACGACACGTACACGAGAAACTTCAGCAATTTCGCCTGTTAAGAACTCTCTGCTGTCGCCTGCATCAAGGATTTCACACTTACGTAGCATCTGACGAACGATAACTTCAATGTGCTTATCGTTAATCTTAACACCCTGTAAGCGGTAAACGTCCTGAACTTCGTTTACGATGTAGTTAGCTACAGCGTTTACACCACGTAATCTTAAGATATCGTGTGGTGACTCTGGACCTTCAGCGATCATTTCACCCTTAGTTACAGTTTCACCTTCGAAAACGTTCAGGTTACGAGATAGAGGAATCATCTCCTCGTGCTCCTGAAGTGCATTTCCGATTTCATCAACTGAACCAGGTGTTGGAGTAATTACTAAACGACGCTTTGACTTGGTCTCCTTACCAAAGGTAATGGTACCTGAAATCTCTGCAAGAATTGCAGGCTCCTTAGGAGCACGAGCTTCGAATAAGTCAGCAACACGTGGAAGACCACCGGTAATATCCTTAGTACCGCCAGCAACCTGAGGAATACGAGCAATAACATCACCGATATTGATCTCTGCACCATCCTGTAACTGAACGATAGCTTTTGCCTGAAGCATATACTGAGCAGCAACTTCAGTACCAGGAATCATTACATCCTTGCCCTTAGCATCAACAATCTTAACAGAAGGTCTCTTTTCCTTACCCTGAGTTGGACGAGCAGCTAATTCTCTAACTTCGATTGAAGAGATACCTAATGCCTCATCATCTTTCTTATCAACAGTAACGCCTTCAATAATATCAATATACTTAATGAAACCGTGTACTTCAGAAATAATTGGATGAGTATGAGGATCCCAACGAGCTACAGTCTGACCAACCTTAACCTGATCGCCTTCTTTAATCTCAAGAACAGCACCGTAAGGAATCTTATGGCTTTCCTTTACAGAACCGAACTCATCGATAACAAATAATTCTGACTGACGTGAGGTTACAACCTGTTTGCCTTCAGTATTTGTTACAAACTTTGAGTTTTCAAATCTTGCAACACCGCTGTTTCTTACGGTAGCAGCTGATTCAGCAACAGCACGAGATGCGGCACCACCGATGTGGAATGTACGCATGGTTAACTGTGTACCAGGCTCACCGATTGACTGAGCAGCGATAACACCAACAGCCTCACCAGGGTTTACCATATGACCACGAGCTAAATCACGGCCGTAACACTTAGCACAGATACCAAACTTGGTCTTACAGGTGATAGGAGAACGAACCTTTACTCTATCTACGCTGTGAGCCTCAAGAACTGAGCAAAGTTTCTCATCAAGTAAAGTACCCTTTGCAATCAGAACATCCTTTGAACCTGGCTTTAATACGTCAGCAGCTAAAGTTCTGCCTAAAACACGGTCACGTAATGTTTCGATAACATCACCACCATTTACGTGTGGAGTAATCTCTAAACCATCATCTGTACCGCAATCGTCCTCAGTAATAACCATATCCTGAGCAACGTCAACAAGACGACGAGTTAAGTAACCAGAGTTTGCAGTCTTAAGAGCTGTATCAGCAAGACCCTTACGAGCACCGTGGGTTGAAATGAAGTACTGCTGTACATTCAGACCTTCACGGAAGTTAGCTGTAATAGGTGTCTCAATAATAGAACCATCAGGTTTTGCCATCAGACCACGCATACCAGCTAGCTGACGAATCTGAGCTGGAGAACCACGAGCACCAGAGTCAGCCATCATGTAGATGCTGTTGAATGAAGCTTCCTGCTCATCCTCACCAAGAATATTCTTAGCTGTCTGGATTGAGAGGTTAGCCATCATGGCTTTACCAACCTTATCGTTAGCACTTGACCAGACGTCGATTACCTTGTTGTATCTCTCACCAACAGTAATCTGACCATTATCATACTGGTCCTGAATTTCCATAACTTCCTTCTGAGCAGAAGAAATAATTGTATATTTCTCCTTAGGAATGAGCATATCGTCGACACATACAGATGAACCTGAAATTGCTGCGTTAGCAAAACCGGTATACATGATATGGTCAGCAAACATAACTGTATCCTTAAGTCCTAACTTGTGATAGCAGTTATTTAATAATGCACCGATCTTCTTCTTTCCTAATGGTACGTTAGAAACATGGGTAAACCAGTTCTTTTCCTTCAGGATCTCGTGAATATTTTCCTGAGTTACACCTTCTGCAGGAGGATCGATTAAATCGAATGATAAGCCCTTAGGTAAGATCAGAGACAGCATAGCACGGCCAACTGTTGTTAGACGTAACTCGTTGTGTTCTACAAACTCACCTGTATCAGTGTTCTTTTCAAAGTAGTGAACACGACAAGCAATACGTGCATGGAAATCAACCTGATCTGCCTTGTACAGACGTTCAGCTTCCTTAGCATCTGACAGAATCAGACCCTCACCACGTGCACCGATTCTCATACGGGTCATATAGTAAAGACCTAACACAACGTCCTGTGCAGGAACAATGATAGGATCACCTGATGCAGGTGAAAGAACATTGTTGGTTGACATCATTAAAGCACGAGCTTCTAACTGGGCTTCTAATGTTAAAGGTACGTGAACAGCCATCTGGTCACCGTCGAAGTCAGCGTTGAATGCTGGACATACTAGAGGGTGCAGACGAATTGCCTTACCTTCAATCAGAACAGGCTCGAATGCCTGAATACCTAATCTGTGAAGAGTAGGAGCACGGTTTAACATAATAGGATGCTCACGAATTACTTCGTCTAATACATCCCATACGATTGCATCCTCTCTTTCAACCATCTTCTTTGCAGCCTTAATAGTGGTTGCAAAGCCACGTAATTCTAGACGACCGTAAATGAATGGCTTGAATAACTCAATAGCCATCTTCTTTGGAAGACCCCACTGGTGTAAGCGTAAGAATGGACCACAGGTAATTACAGAACGACCTGAGTAGTCAACACGCTTACCAAATAGGTTCTGACGGAAACGACCCTGCTTACCCTTAATCATGTCAGCTAGTGACTTAAGAGCACGCTTGTTAGAACCAGTGATTGCTCTGCCACGACGACCGTTATCCATTAAAGCGTCAACAGATTCCTGAAGCATACGCTTCTCGTTACGAACGATAATCTCAGGAGCTGCTAAATCTAAAAGTCTCTTCAGACGGTTGTTACGGTTGATTACACGACGATATAGATCATTAAGATCAGAAGTTGCGAATCTACCACCATCTAATGGAACTAATGGACGTAAATCTGGAGGTAAAACTGGTAATACAGTTAAAATCATCCACTCAGGCTTGTTACCTGAATTTAAGAATGACTCAATTAACTTTAATCTCTTAGCAAACTTCTTGCGGTTTGACTCTGATGAAGTGCTATCAAGAGCTTCGCGAACAACCTTTAATTCTTCTTCAAGATTGATCTGCTTTAATAAGTCTAAGATTGCCTCTGCACCCATCTTAGCGGTGAAATCATCTCCGTACTGGGTTAATGCATCAACATACTGCTCTTCAGTTAATAAATCACGCTCTTTAAGCTCTGTCATACCAGGATCGGTAACAACATAGCTCTCGAAATATAGTACGCTTTCAATATCGCGTAACTTCATATCTAACATTAAGCCAATACGAGATGGTAAAGACTTTAAGTACCAGATATGAGCTACAGGTGAAGCAAGCTCAATGTGACCCATACGCTCACGACGTACTTTAGCCTGAGTTACTTCTACACCACACTTATCACAGATAGTTCCGCGATGTTTTAAGCGCTTGTACTTACCGCATAAACACTCATAATCTTTGATTGGTCCGAAAATCTTAGCACAGAACAGACCATCTCTTTCTGGCTTGAATGTACGGTAATTAATGGTTTCTGGCTTCTTAACCTCACCATATGACCATGCTCTGATCATCTCAGGTGATGCTAAACCGATCTTAATAGCATCAAAGTCCTCAAGGCGTTGCTTAAAGGCATTGCTACGGTTTGCTAACTTGCCAAGGCTACCGCTTAACTCAAGATCCATTGCTGGCTCCTGCTCAACAGTCTCATGAGGCTGGCTTGCTAAACCCTCTAGAAGATCGTCATTTAAACCGTTTTCCATATTGCTCACAACAGTTTCTCCTATTGTTGATCCCAAATAGGGGTGAGTTTTTCACCCCATTGCGGAAACTTAATCCTTGCGGACAAGATCGATATTAATACCAAGTGAACGAATTTCACGTAACAGAACATTGAATGACTCTGGAATACCAGCTTCCATTGTGTACTTACCATCGACAATGTTCTTATACATCTTGGTTCTGCCGTTAACGTCATCAGACTTAACAGTAAGCATTTCACGAAGTGTGTAAGCTGCACCGTAAGCTTCAAGTGCCCAAACTTCCATTTCACCGAAACGCTGACCACCGAACTGAGCCTTACCACCAAGTGGCTGCTGAGTTACTAAGCTGTATGAACCAGTTGAACGAGCATGCATCTTGTCATCAACTAAGTGATTCAACTTGAGCATATACATATAACCAACGGTTACCTTACGCTCAAATGCACGGCCTGTTCTTCCATCAAATAATGTCATCTGACCAGACTCTGGTAAGCCAGCCATCTTTAACATTTCTTTGATGTTTTCTTCCTGTGCACCGTCAAATACTGGAGTTGCAACAGGTAGACCATCACGTAAATTGTTTGCAAGGGTCATAACCTCAGCATCTGACATTGATGAAATGTCAACTTCCTGAG
>NZ_JBGVMC010000151.1:0-2821 GCF_045124615.1 Succinivibrio sp. | reverse complement strand
ACAGTTCTAAATCAGTAGTAGTAACAACCAGATAGAAATTATCTGAAAACAGATAAGGTGCATCAGTTAAAAGAGTTTTCATTTCCTTAATGATTTCAGTTTTACATTCATCATAAGACAAAGCACCTCCATGATTAAGAGTACACATTTCTTTTTGATGATCGTCTATTACTTTGAGAATAAAATTATTTTTAAAACGCATATTGTTACCTCTATCAAATAATATACAAAAAGTATGTTTTAATTCTATCAAAAATATATATATTAAGTATATATGATTTTGGATCTTTTTATAATATCAAAATGGTATAATGTTATCAAAAAATGATATTTATATTTGTATCATTTTGGCATAACGCTATACTAAAACAATATAAATTATTATACCAAAACCATTGAAACAAAATATACATAATGGTACAATCGTTTATACCGAAATGGTATAAATAAATACAATAAGATAAACAATAAGACATAACAATAAGAAAAAACAAAAAGACAAACAATAAGATGACAGTATGCGGACACATACACTTTTTTTATTTTTTTTATTTTTTTTATTGAATAAAATACATAATTATTTGCACACAAAAACGAGGCTAAAATGATCAAAAACATCCCACTAAGCAGAGATCCCAGAATTAAAACCAGTTCAGAAAGGATCTTTCTAGGTCTGTTATGGATCTTAACCAAACAGAACACGCAGGAGGGGTTTATTCTGAAAGAAGATCTGGATCTGCTGGGAGGCTCGCAGACTTATAATCGCATTTCAAAGCGACTATCAGAGCAAAAAATCGTGTCTTATGTTGTACGTGGGATCGGAACAACAAAGCACCGATATTTTCAGATTATTGATCCTGAAATTATTGAAGAGTTCAAAAACACGTCAAAAACGCTCAAGGAGCGAAAAAAGATCGAAAGTGGTACTCAGATACCACCAAGCACTCAAAAATCAATCCTGTGCAATTCTGATAGCGATTTGAGCGATATTTTTTTACAGGTAGGTAATCGACTTCACAAAGATGGAATTATTGACCTAAAAAAACTGCGTGTAAATCTTAGTTTTGAGATTGAACGTTTTAAGAAATATTACAACGGAAAAAATATCAATGAAAAAACCATTGAACAGTGGTATATGAATTTAAAAGGTTTTTAGGAGTAACAAATGGAATTAAAAGACACAGTGGAATTTATATCAGGTTTTGCTAAATCCAGAGGAGCAGATCTTTTTGATTTTGAGATTGAAGAGATTGCATCTGTAATTACACGTTTTGATCGTGATGTGCAGCTTAAAATCTTAAAAAAGGCAACGATCACATCAAAAGGTTATAGAGAAAGAATCGAACAGTTAAGCCGTAATGATGGCTATACAGAATTAGAGTTATTTCATATCGGCTTGGAAATCGCAGGCAATATGTTTAGAGATTGCAATACAGACGATTGCGATATTGTCTTTGCAGATGCAAGGGCGTGTATTGCCTTTAAACTGATTTTTGAAAATTTCAGCAGGTTTTTTGATGCAAAAGAAACAGACAAAGAGCTTTTTTTGTCTGAAAAATTCGCTCGCATCTATTCTGGAGTTAACATTGAAAACCATGTAAATATTCTTGAAAATTACACCATTCAGCAAGGGGAGCAGTTATCAGATAAACGATTTGTGATCTTTGTTGGAAATTCAACAGAATGTGAGAAGATCTGCAATAATACTTATGGTGTTAATAACTGGCAGCGTATTAAGTACGAATTTAAAAAGAAATCTCCACGTAATCAAACAGAAAAATTAAATACTGTTAATAATACGAAAATTATGGAAGAAGATTTTGATACTGCTATAAAACAGCTTAAACAGGAATAAAAGACAAATAATTTTTATAACTATCAAAGCAAAAAAAATCTGCTAGAATTTAATTCCTAACAGATTTTTTAAGAATGATTTTTTAACACTTAAACAAAATCAGCAAGTTGACAGCTTGACTGATAAGGCAATTATAACATGAATAGCTTAGATAAACTACAGGAAAGTGATTTCATCGATCCACAATCCATTGATGATCTTTTTGGTTTTCTGGTAAATCATGGATCAGAGGCTTTAAATGCTGTTAATACTGAAATTTCAGAAAATTCTTTTACCTCTATATCCTATGCAATTTTATTTAAATCTATAAAATCGTATCTGTCTTACAAGTCACAAAGCAGAATTGATTTAGAGGATTTTGCAGAATATCTTAAATACAAATACAAATCATCTGAAGATTTATCGCAGATTATTGATTATCTTAACAGATGCAAAAATCTTACCGTTTCAAGATTATCAAATCTTGATTTAGCAAAAGATAGAGCAATTGGAATCAATCGAGGATCTGCAAAGTATAAGCTCTATAAAAAAACACTCGATCTGCTTAATACTCTAAGCCATGATCCTGCAGATGTTACCAACGGCTATGTTGAACAGGTAAAAGAGCTTGTAAGCGATTTAAATCAGATTTCCGATCTGCAACAGGCAAAAGCCGATTTTGATCTTGCAGAAGTGGTGTTAACAAAGAAATATAAAAATTTTGACAAAGAAGATCTCGAAGATGAACGCATTAAGATCCCAACAGGTTTTACACCGCTAGATCAGGCACTTGACGGAGGCATAAGAAAAGCATCTTATACAGTGATAGGTGCTCGCCCAAGCGTAGGTAAAACCGCTCTGGCAGTAAACATAATGGCAGGCATCATGTTTAATGAGCATAAAAAAGATGATCCCAAGCCGATATTATTTTTCTCACTTGAAATGTCAAGCAACGATATTATTGAGCGTTTATGCGCAGGCTTCACT
>NZ_JBGVMC010000150.1:0-2854 GCF_045124615.1 Succinivibrio sp. | reverse complement strand
AATTCCATAGGCTTTGATAATGGTCTGTATTTTTCAAAAGCGTTTCACAAAAAGAAAGGAATATCACCGAAAGAATATCGCAATAAAAAAGGAGATGCCTAGGCATCTCCCATTCTTTACGCTCTATTAGTTTAATTTGTTTTTTGCAACGTCTACTAATTTAGCAAATCCAGCTGCATCTGTAACTGCCATGTCAGCTAATACTTTACGGTTCAAATCAACGTTAGCTAATTTTAATCCGTGCATGAACTGGCTGTATGAAAGTCCGTTTAAACGAGCTGCTGCGTTGATACGAGCAATCCATAACTGACGGAACTGTCTCTTTCTCTCTTTACGTCCAGCGTAAGAACTTGTTAAGGCTCTCATTACTGACTGTTTTGCTACTCTATACTGTTTAGATCTAGCGCCTCTGTAGCCTTTTGCTAATTTTAAAACTCTATTATGTCTTTTTTTAGCGCCTAAGCCGCCTTTTACTCTTGCCATTTTTTATTCCTCCTTAACTAATTCTTATAAATATGGTAAAATCTTCTTCATATTCTTAACATTTGTCTGGTCAGTCATAGCTGCCTTTCTAAGATTTCTCTTAGTCTTTGTTGTCTTCTTTGTTAAGATATGTCTCTTGTAAGCTTTATTTCTCTTTAACTTTCCTGTTCCTGTAAGTTTGAAACGTTTTGCAGCTGCTCTGCTTGTCTTCATTTTTGGCATTGTGTTTTTCCTCCTTAAATTGTTATCTTTTCTCTGCCAGCACCATACCTATGCTTCTGCCTTCTACCTTAGGTGCTTTCTCCACTACAGCAATATCCGAAAGAGCTTCAGCGAAGTCATCCAAAATATGCTTGCTACTATTCATATGAGCCATCTCACGTCCTCTAAAACGAAGCGTAATCTTAACTTTATTACCTTTTGCAAGGAATTTACGTGCAGCATTCGTCTTGGTATTCAAGTCGTTAGCTTCAATATTAGGTGAAAGACGAATCTCCTTCAATTCAACAGTCTTCTGCTTTTTCTTGGCATCTTTTTCTTTACGAGCCTGCTCGTAACGATATTTACCATAATCAATCACCTTACAAACAGGTGGCTTTGCATTTGGAGCAATCTTCACAAGATCTAGTCCTGCTTCATCAGCAATTTTCTGTGCCTCTCTAGATGAAACAATTCCTAACTGCTCACCATCTGCTCCGATAAGTCTAACCTCTTTGTCTCTGATTTGTTCATTAATCATTAATTCGCTAATGGTCTTGTACCTCCAATAAAAAATAGTGGATAGGCAGACTATCCACTATTACAATCTCTAACACAATTAAATGTTGGAAATATTAACTCTAAGTCGCTCATTTGCGCTTAGGTGAGAGTGGATACTCTACTTTGTTTTCTTACAACTTCTAAAGTTTAACATGTTATCCTTATATTGTCAACATGTTATTTTAAAATTTCTTTTAAAGTTATTTTAAAATTTCTTTTAAAGACTTATAAACTTTTTTCCTGGTAATTTCAACCAAACCAAGCTTCGTCATATCAATATATTGACACAAAACATCATCTTTTGTCAATAATGTTTTTAAATATGTTATTAATTCTGTCTGTATATCATCTGACTTCATATTAATAAAATCAACTATTATCATCCCCGAAATATTACGCAGCTTTAACTGCCTTGCAATTTCAAAAGCAGCTTCTTTATTCGTTTTTAAAACAACACTTTCTTTTGATGCACTGCCTTTTGATGAATTTACATCAATAAATGTTAATGTTTCGAGCTGTTCAAAAATGATATTTCCACCTGAGGGCAACCACACCTGCTTTGAAGTCATTTTTGAAAGATTACTTTCGAACTGATATAACAATCTGAGCGGATAATCATCTTTATATAAACAAAGCTTTTCACAAGCAGCCAAATCTGGAAAATATTTTTTCAACTCATCATAAATTCTGTGATTATCAGTCAATATACATTCGATTTTTTCAAAATTTAATCCTTTAAGTTTTGAAATATATAATTCTTCAGCTTCATATAATTGTTCATACATATTCAAATGAATGCAACGAGATAGTATTTCTTCAATTTGCCTGATATTATTTTTTAAATCAGATTCCAAAACTGTATTATCTATTTCTTGTGCAGCTGTTCTTACAACAATTCCAAAATCATCTTTATAATTTGATTTTTCTAGTACAACATCAACAATATTCTTAATCTCATTTGCTCTTTCTGATGATATCTTACGAGAAATTGATTTCGTTTTATTATTGGTTGTAGAAATACAATATTTAGTAGATATAGAAATATTTGTAGAAACTATAGGATCTTTTGTTTTAACAGCATCTTTTGTAACCTGAACTAATATTTCATCGCCTTCACATAATTCTGGTTTTTTTGACTTCTTACAAGTATACACTGGATTTTTTGCATCTCTTAGTGAAAGATAGCATGTAATATCTTTTGCAATCTTTACAAATGCTGCGTCAATCCCCTTTACGACCTTATCTACTCTAGCAATATAAACATTGCCTACAAGAGACTTCTGATCTTTTGGATATATGAAAAACTTTTGATATTTTCTATTCTCATCCATTTCAATAAAAACTACAAAATCTCGCTTTTTGTAATTTATTTCAGAAATCACAATTCTATTCATCAGTTAGTAATCTCCATCCCCATATCTAAAAGTGAAACAAATTCTCCCTTATCATTACAAGAATATACTTCATTCCTATGAATCTGTATAGCTGACGAATTATATTCCAGACCACATTTTTTATAGATTGATTCTAATACAAATTCTGGCTTGATATTGTCATTACTTCCAGTAGAGACCTTCATAAAAAACTGTGTATTACCATTATTGTTGACAGT
>NZ_JBGVMC010000149.1:0-6021 GCF_045124615.1 Succinivibrio sp. | reverse complement strand
CCAAGAGCAAATCCACAGTGACCAGTACAGATTACAGTAGAATCATATGGTGAGCCTATTGCCTTAATCTTCATGATTCTGAATGTACAGAAATAAACAAATAGAATTACGAGCAGAGTCTGTACTAGGAGAATTGTGATTAGAGGAATTGCAAGATCGATTAACTCCCAAATCTTCATTGTCATCATAGCCATAGATAGGAAGATTGAAAGGCTGATACTACCAAGAGAATCAATTGCCTCCATAGGAATAGGGCGTTTTGCAAAATCAGTTATGTTTCTGATCAGAGCTGCTATAAGCATTGGACCTAAATATGATGGGAGCATTAGACCATCTTTCATAAGCCATAAAGTATGAGTCTTAACATAAGGTGCTACAAGGCTACCTAGACCCATTGAAATTGCAATGCAGACTGTTGCGTTGATAAGGTTTGTTCCTGAGAATGGATCAGGTCTTGTATCAGTACTTACAACATCCTTTGTAGGTTCAGCATTGATAACTTCATCTGCTGCTTTGTCGTTGTGAACTTTAACTTTATTTCTTTTTAATAAAAGCTTTCCGATAGGACCACCAATTAAGCAACCAACGATAAGACCATATGTTGCAGCAGCAAAACCAGCAGTCTGTGCTCCTACAACACCTAAATCTTCAATTGTTTTACCAAATGCACCAACGGTACCATGACCACCAGTTAGTGAAACAGATCCTGTAATCAGACCGAATTTAGGATCGAGATCGAACACAGATGCAAGTGAACAACCGATAACATTCTGTAAAGTGAGAAGAAGTGTTGCTGCAATAAGCATAACAACTACGCCAAGACCACCTTGAGATAGCAGTTTCAAGCTTGCCATGAAACCTACGGTGGTGAAGAATGCGTTCATGAACAGACTTTGCAAAGTAACATCAAATGTTACAGAAAACAGTCCTGTCTGTCTTCCAAACAGAATAATCAAAGAGGCGATTATGCCGCTTACTACAGGTGCTGGAATATAGTATCTTTTAATTACACAAACTCTTTGTTTGATGTAATTACCTACAAATAAGAGTGCAGCAGCGATTGCCATCGTCTGCACCATATCAAATTTTAATTCAATCATTGCCATTCCTGTTGATAAAGGTGATTTTTGTTATTATTTTTGAAATTTTGCTAAATTATTGTACAAAGAAACTCATTATTATAACTTAGTAGCTCATTTTTATCAAAAAACGCTAAAAATCTGCATTTTTCTGTTATAGATAAAAGAGATTGCCTATTATTCACATTATCTATCAAAAGTTCAATTTAGTTTAACTTTATTCTATTTAAAATCAAGGAGATAAATAAAAACCTATTAAACCTATAGAATTACTATTGACAGAAAATATAATTCTGTCATTATATATACACAAAACCTATAAAAATACTAGGAAAAAATCAAATGTTTAATTTTCGAATGTGCTGTTAATTTTCAGATAATAAAAACCAGGTTAGAAAAAGAAAATAAACAAGAACAACAATAGCGAGAAAGAAAATGACAGAGCATATTAAAGAATTTATAGAGCAGGAATTTTATTATTTTCATAAACATCCCGAACTTTCATATGAGGAGTTTGAAACCACAAAACGTCTTAAAGCTGATCTTCAAAAGGCTGGGATTAAAATTGAGGATAACAACCTTAAAACAGGTGTAATTGCAACTATTGGTCATGGTAAAAGAGTAGTTGCCCTAAGAGCAGATATTGATGCACTAAAGATTACAGAAAATACAGATTTGGCATATAAATCTGTAAATGAAGGTATCATGCATGCGTGCGGCCATGACAGCCATGCAAGCGCTGTTCTAGGTGCTGCACTTTTGTTAAAGGAAGCTGAAGACTCTCTAAACGGCACTGTAAGAATCATTTTTCAGCCTGCTGAAGAGGCTCCAGGTGGAGCAAGAGAAATTATAAATGCCGGTGGCCTTAAGGATGTTGAGGCAATATTTGGTATCCACTCAGCTCCAATTTTTGAGGTTGGTACATTAGGTATTGCAAAAGGGCCAACCTGTGCTGCTGTAGAAAAATTCAAAATTGTTTTGAAAGGAAAAGGCACACATGCTGCTCATCCAGAGTTAGGTGTCGATCCTCTTCTTGCTGCAAGCCAATTTGTAGGTGCTGTGCAGAGCATTGTTTCAAGAAATATCACACCAGGCGATCCTGCTGTTGTATCTGTAACACGTCTTGATGCCGGTACCTCATGGAATATTATTCCAGATTTAGTTGAACTTGAAGGTACCATAAGAACCTATAGTAAAGAGGCAAGAGCACTAGCTAAAAACACTTTTGAAAGAATTTTAAATGGCACAGCCTTATCCTTTGGTGTAAGTGCAGATTTGTCATGGGTAGTAGAAATTCCTGCAACTGATAATGATAAGGATTTAAGTGAATTTGCAACCAAGGTTGCAAGAGATCTGAACTTCGATGTTCAAAAGAGTCCTCAGTCAATGGGAGGTGAGGATTTCAGCTTGTATCAGGAGAAGGTAAAAGGACTGTTTATTCAGTTCGGAACAGGTCATGGCGCTCCAAATCATAATCCATCATTTAAGGTTGATCCTAAAGCAATTTATCCAACATCAGTTTATCTATCAGAACTTATTAAAAGATATCTGGAGCAAAGATAATGACAGAGCCAATTATAAATATATCTGCTCTTAATAAGACCTTTAAAAGTAAAGATAGTAGCTACAAGGCTTTAGATAACATCTCTCTTTCCATAAACAAGGGTGATATCTACGGACTTATAGGTTTTTCTGGAGCTGGTAAATCTACTCTTTTAAGAATGATAAATGCTCTTGAAATTCCAGATTCAGGTAAGATAGAGATTGATGGACAGGACATTGTTGGCTTATCTGACAGAAAATTAAGAAGTATAAGAAAGCAGATTGGTATGGTATTTCAGGAATTCAATCTTCTTGAAAGCAAGAGTGTATATGAGAATATCGCGATCGCCCTTAAGATTAACAGATTTGACAAAAAACAAATTCACAACCGCGTTACAGAGCTTTTAAAGTTTGTTGGATTAGAAGGAAAAGAAAAATCTTTTCCAGATGAGCTCTCAGGTGGCCAAAAACAGAGAGTCGGTATTGCAAGAGCTTTGGCAAATCATCCAAAGATTCTTTTGTGCGATGAGGCTACTTCAGCTTTAGATCCTGACACCACAGAATCAATACTTGATCTTTTAAACAAAGTAAACAAGGAATATGGAATAACCATTATTTTTGTTACTCATACTATTCGTGTTATCCAGAAACTTTGCAACAAGGTAGCAATTCTTGAGAACGGAAAATTAGTTGAGAACGGTAATGTTATAGACATATTTTCAAATCCAAAATCAGCTATAGCAAGGCGATTTGTTGAAAGCGTTATTCCAAGCAAGATCCCATCTGGCATTGTGAATGAACTGAAAAAATATAAAGGCTCATATCGTCTGATTCGAATCTTCTTCCATGCTGAGAATGCAACAGATGATGTTATATGGCAGATAAATAACAGACTTAATGTTCATACAAATGTAATGTTTGCATCCGTAAGCGAGATTAGAGACGTGGTTCTGTCTGTTATCACTCTTCAAATTACAGGAAAGCAAGAAGACTTTGACAGAACCTATGAGTACATTCGTAGCCTTGGTATTTCCTTTGAGGAGGTAAATATATGATAAATGAGTTTTTCAAATATCTTCACGTATCTCCATCAATGCTGTCATTGTGCGCAACACAGACTTTATACATGGTTTTTGTTTCCCTTTTTATAGGTTCATTTTTTGCGCTTATTCTTTCATTCCTTCTTGTTCTGACAAGAGAAGGTGGAATAAAGGAAAACAAAGTAGTGTTCTTTGTTTTAAATTCTGTAATCAATGTTGTCCGTTCAGTACCTTTTATTATTCTTTTAGTTTTTATTCTTCCTGTAACAAAGGCGATTGTAGGCACAAGAATTGGTACAACTGCAGCATTAGTTCCTCTTACAACCTTCATTACACCTTATTTATCAAGATTGTTTGAAAACTCTCTTTTAGGTGTAAACAAAGGCATTATTGAAGCTGCAAAGGCAATGGGGGCAAGTACCTTTGAAATAATCGTTCATTTCATTCTGCCAGAGGCAAAATCATCACTGATTCTGTCAGTCACCATTGGCACCATAACATTACTTGGTGCTACAGCAATGGCAGGTGTCATCGGCGGTGGCGGTGTAGGCGATCTTGCACTTACATATGGTTATGAGCGAATGAATTTCCCTTTAATGCTCTTTACAGTAATAGTTTTAGTCGTTTTCGTTCAGATAATTCAGTCTGTTGGAAACTTCCTAGCGACAAAGGCTAGAGGTCATAAATAATAAAAATATAAATTTGGAGAAAATCATGAAATTTAAAACTTTATCTATTGTTGCTTTAGCTACTTTATTAGTATCAGCATCATCATATGGCTTTGATAAGGATCATCCTGTATTGAAGTTTAGTAAATCACAAGGTCCATACTCAGAGCTCTTCATTTCTGGTGTGCAGCCAATTCTTGAAAAGGAAGGTTATAAGGTTGAAGGTATTGATATGTCCGATCTTCTTCAGGCAGATCTTGCTTTAAATGATGGTGAAGTAGATTTTAATGTTGAACAGCATACGGCATATGCAAAGAACTTTAATGCAAGTCAGGATGGACACCTTGTAACATTAACTCCTATTCCAACAGTACCAGCTGGTATTTATCCAGGTAGCAAGACTGCCTTAGACAGTGTAGCTGATGGTGACGTAATTGCAATCCCTAATGATGCTTCAAATACGGCTAGAGCCTATAACATTCTTGCAAAGATAGGCTGGATTGAACTTGATAAGAGTGTTGATCCTAGCAAGGTTACAAAAGAGGACATTGTAAAAAATCCAAAAAATCTTGAGTTTGTTGAGATGAAGTCACTGAACATTCCTGCAGTTGCATCAGATTTTGCTTTTGTTGTGATTACAGGCTCTGTTGTATATAACGCAAAAATCGATCCTTCAACAGTACTTGCTCAAGAAGATGTTGCAGAGCATCTTTTACTGCAGCTTGTAGTACATGAGAAGAATAAGGATGCTATCTGGGCACAGGATATTAAAAAAGCTTACCAGTCAGCAGAGTTTAAAGAGTATCTAGATAAGAACAATAATGGTCTTTGGTTTGTTCCAAAATACTAATAGAAAAGAATAGTCTGATATTAGGTTAGATAATTGAAGGCAATTTGTAAGTTTGCTTAGAATCTTTGGAAATTAGCAAATTTAAGAATTAAAAGGAAATAAAAAAGGATATTTTATCGTCTCTCGTAGTGGAGGATAAAATATCCTTTTTGTGCTTTACATAACCTTTTTTCATTTGCTTCTTTCGGTCTGTAAATACTGTCGCTTTATTTATCAGTAGCGAATATTCCTGAACAAAATTCCTTTGTTTTATCTTTTTCTTTTTCATTTTGTTAATCTCCAATTAGACATTACAAAGAGACCTTTGCGAACGTAAATTCGTGGATTTATCGTCTAAACTGTAGGCGTTTAAACGTTTTTACAGAATACGGATTTACCACATACATTAGGAAGGTCATTTGAGAAATATAATATATATAAAAATGGATGTCCATAGTTCAAATTTCACAATACCTTGATATGAGCGTGGATAAGGAATTGAAACAGACAAACTCTTTTTGCAAACACAGATTAAAGAAGATGCATTTAATGGTACTTCAAAATATATAAACAAGATAATGCGTATGAGTGAGATGTTGATGTGATCTGTGTTTATGAAACTAGAGGTCTATAACATGCACCATAAGTTAAAAGACAAGGTATAAAGAGCGTTATCTTGACCTTAAATTTAATCATATTGAAGATAGTTGATACTTTGATGATCATCTCTTACCACACATAACAAGGTTGATTTAAAAAAAGACCTCTTTTTTCAGTAAATGTATGAACAATTGAGTGAATTTTTCTCTTAGTCTGACAATTTGAATTAAATATAAAATCAGCTAAAATACATATAGTTACTA
>NZ_JBGVMC010000148.1:0-3073 GCF_045124615.1 Succinivibrio sp. | reverse complement strand
AGCTCTTGCAGAATCTGCTATAGGATCCTGCAGATCGTCACCTTCAACCAGGACAGTAAAGAAAGCTGTAATTGAGCCCTGATCTTTACCACCATTACCGGCTCTTTCAACCAAAGCAGGAAGCTTTGCAAATACAGATGGAGGATAACCTTTAGTTGCAGGAGGTTCACCTACAGCCAGAGCAATCTCACGCTGAGCCATGGCATAACGTGTTAATGAATCTATCATTAAAAGAACGTTATAACCCTGATCACGAAAATACTCAGCAATCTGAAGTGTGGTCTCACAGCCTTTAAGTCTCATAAGAGGAGAAGCATCAGCAGGCGCTGCTACAACAACGGAGCGCTTTCTGCCCTCTTCTCCAAGAATATCATCGATAAACTCTACAACCTCACGGCCACGCTCACCGATAAGTCCTACAACAACGATATCAGCTGTGGTACCACGTGTCATCATACCTAAAAGTACAGACTTACCAACACCAGAACCTGCAAAAAGACCAATACGCTGTCCCTGACCTATGGTAAGTAAGGAATTGATTGCCTTTACACCCACATCTAATGGCTCTTTAATAGGACGTCGTCCCATAGGATTTAATTTTTTTGGATGCCATTTTGTTGCTGTTGTACTTACTAAAGGTCCCTTATCATCAATAGGATTACCCATACCGTCTAGCACACGTCCTAACAGATGAAGTCCGTATGGATAAGAATCAGTATTTGCAACAGGAATTACAGGATCGCCGTTTTGAACCTCGATAATATCAGAGGTTGGCATAAGGAATGTTGTCTCACCAGAAAAGCCTACGACCTCTGCAATCATAGGACCATTATTAGTATCAATACGGCATCTTTGACCTAAAGGCACCTTGATACCGACAGCCTCAAGAGTAAGACCAACTACTCTTGTCAGATGACCTGAGATTACAGGAGGCTTTTCACTCTCCACAAGATTTATTGACTGCAGTCTGGAGAGAAGGTTGCTCATTTATATCTCCCCGGTTGCGCTTTTAGATAGAATTGAAGCTGCATCCTCATCAGACATAGGCTCTGATACCTGACTTTCAAGCTCTTCAATTGCACTAAGCTCTCTGTTTTGTGGCTCATCCATCAAAACCTGCTGTGCATCTTCTTGTGGAGCATCAGATACTTCATTTTCAGATACAGACTCATCTGCAATTTCGCTACCTTCACTTTCAGTATCCTGCATCTGTTGCTGATCTTCTGGATTTACACTTTGTTCAATTGAATCTTTTATGTCAGTTAAGGTTCTTTTTGCAATCTTCTTTTTAGGGATCTCATCATATTCAGGACATCCCTCGATTGATTCTTTTAAAGCTGAGTTTACATTTGGATAGACGCTGCTTAAAAAGTTATCTAAAAGAGAATCAATTCGGTCATTAACTCTCCATTCAACAGTTGATGCACTGTTGCAAACTCTTATATCGCCAATCTCAAGAGAGTCATCGTCATTAAGCTCCCAGTGCTGTTCATTTATATACTCACTGCCAAGAGCACTTCTAACAAGAGCAGCATCTTCAGGATTTAAATAGATTGATGCACCCTTCTTTGAATTTGGAAGAATTGAAAGTGCCTTATCTAAGGTATTGCGTAAGAAAGGCTCATTATTATTAATCTCCTTTCTTATGATCACCTTTGCAAGACGGGAAATGATATAGCAGATTTCATCTGTTACATCTCTATCAAGTTCACGAAGTGGATTTGCAAGAGAGTCAGCAAGATATCTAAAGCGCTCAACCTGTTCAAGTACAACGCTCTGACCTGACTCTAAACCTTCAGAGTGGCCTTTAGTAAAGCCATCTTCCTGTCCCTGTCTGTAGCCATCCTGATAGCCTTTTTCTAAGCCTTCAGCAACGCCTTTTTCAACACCTTCGTTATAGCCTGACTGAAAACCTTCCTCATGACCTTTTGCTCTACCTTCTTCAAGGCCCTGATTTTTACCTTCCTCAAAAGCTTCATTTCTAATCTGTTCAAGCTCTTCAACAGTAAAGGCTGGCTTTTGTCTTTCAGCCTCAACAAGCTCCATTTCCTCTTCGGCCATGTTGGAAATTTCTAAGAAAAGCTCCTGTCTTTTCTTTGCCTGAAACTGTTCAAATTCTTTTATCTGAGCTTTTTTACGGGACTGATAATCTTCAATTCTTACACCAAGTGCGTTTAAAGGACCTACAGCATCATTCTCATCAAGTGTAGGCCAGACTTTAACCTTGTAATCCTTAGCCTTATCTGCTGATGTAACAGTAGAAACAGTTCGATGATATCTTATATCAAGACGGCCCTTTTTAAGCTTCTGGATATCCTCAGCATTAACAACGGAATCATCAACTTGTTCCTGTGAAAAAAAATCGTCCATAGTATTCCTTCAGTCACTAGATGAAGTCTGAGCTTCCACCACCACGGCTTAGCATGATAGCGCCAGAATCTGCAAGTTTTCTTGCAATAGTAAGAATTTCCTTCTGAGCAGCTTCAACATCTGAGAGCTTGGTAGGTCCCATAGATGCAAGATCTTCACGTAAGGATGCAGCTGCACGAGAAGACATGTTCTTGAAGAACTTCTCCTTGAGACCATCGTCTGCGCCCTTTAAAGCCTTCTGCAGCACGTCTGATGGAACATCACGCAACAGAGTCTGGATTGAACGGTCATCAACACCATTGAGGTTATCGAATACGAACATAAGATCCTGGATCTGATTACCGATTTCCTTATCCTGAGACTGAATAGCATTCATCAGCTGAGTCTCAGTTGAGCTATCTAAGTAGTTCATAATATCGGCAGCACTCTTTAGACCACCAATCTTTGCAGACTGAGAGCCAGCTGTACCGGCAAACTGTTTTTCCATAATTTCATTAAGTTCTTGCAATGCTGCAGGCTGAACCTCTTCTAAGGTTGCAATTCTCATAATAAGATCAAGTCTTACATTTTCAGGGAACTGAGAGAGAATTTCAGCTGACTGCTCAGGCTCTAGATATGATAAAACGATAGTCTGAATCTGAGGATGCTCATGCTGAATAATGGTGGCAACCTGACGGGCATCCATCCACTTTAATGAATCAAG
>NZ_JBGVMC010000147.1:0-1759 GCF_045124615.1 Succinivibrio sp. | reverse complement strand
AAATTGACTGATCCTAGGCGTGAATTAGTTGATCCTGTATGCGAATAGTTAGATCTTAAAGAAGGAGCATTTGATCTCCACTGTGAATTTAAAGATCTTGGTTGCGTGGAGCTTGATCCTAACAACAGATAGGTTGATCCTTAGCGTGAATAGCTGTTAATAAAATTACAAGATCCTCTCTAAAAACAGCCTGATCCTTTTGTGCGAATTGGAAGATCCCTGTGCATCAAATATTCAGATGATATCATCTGGCAGACCATCTTTATCGTCATACTTATCCTGCTCAATGGTCATCTTTTCGTCTGTACCTTCTTTTTGCATATTCTGTGAAATATCTGGTAATTCTTCTCTTGAATATGCAAAATTCAGCATAGCATTAGTCTGAACAATTGAAGCAAGAGACTTGATAAAATCAGCTCTCCACAATGGAATAGTGTTTGAGCTAACCAGATCGTCAAGATAAAGTTCTAGTGCATGATAATACTCAAGGTAAAGGTTATTCAGTTCATTCAGACTGTTAGCATCATCTGCACTTACGTTACTGATTGAATCTAATCTGTAATTGAATTCTTTTGTATAAGTAGAATAGTATTTATTTGATTCATAACTGCAAATGTCAGAATCTCTGCTTGATAGACATTCTCTGATCTGGAAATAATCACCAAATCCATATTCCTTAAACAATGAGAGTGTTATAAGTGTAAGATTTGCTCTTTTGTTCTCTCCAATTGCATCATCTAGCGAATCATTGTAGAAAGGAGAACTCATCCAAGCCTTTGCATAATTGTCCCATTTTATTTCGAGCTCTTTGTACAAAGAAGTGTTGTACGGAGAGGTTCTCATTATATCTGCAACTGATTTTACGCAATCAGATGATGCATAGAAGAACTGTTCTCCATTTGAACCTTCAAATAAAGAACACTGCTTTTCAAGGTTTTCGTCAGTTATAGTCTTTCCATTAGTTCCATGTCGGAACTTATTTTTTGAATAGAATTTTACTCCATTAGGTCTTCCTGCAAGATTCCATATTCTCATTAGCATGGACTTGTAGATAATCGGTCTTACTGCCTGTGCATGATGAATATTAGGCAGCATCTGAGTTAACTGACGATAAAAATCAGACCATAATTTCAATGTCTTTGTGACTGAGTTTTTTGATTTTATTGAAGAATTCATCCTTCTGTATAGAACAGATGAATACTTTAAAAGCTCCATCTCATATCTGTTGTCTATATCGTATACTAATGTAGTCGGATCACCTTTGTGATTATTTATTGCATAGAAACTGTTAGGAAATTCCCTAATATGTCTGTTTCCGACTAATGAATACAATAGAAGATACCAGTCATTGAACTCATATCTATTCATATCTTCTGCAACTACAGGAGATTGAGCCACCGTTTCATTCCAGCTTTGTTCATATTTCTTATATGCTGAATTTGGACTGTTAAATAGTTGATATACAAAAGATAAAGGACCTACACCTTCATTGTTATAGAAGCTGTCTAACTTAGCTTTACATTTTTTTGTCAGATTGAATCTGTATACATCTGGTCTTATCTGCTTTGTGCACAAATCATCAATTTGTTCATAATCTAGACTATTGAAAGAATTTACAGGCCATAGAATTGATGATAGAAGAGATTTATTACATGAAAATCCGTTATTAAGACATAAAGCAGTACATTGAGATGAAACATTCTTTAATGCAAGCTCTGCACCTTTCATGCTTACATCAAGTACTTTTGGCAATCCAAGA
>NZ_JBGVMC010000146.1:0-1614 GCF_045124615.1 Succinivibrio sp. | reverse complement strand
TATTCTTTTAGATTATTTCCAAAAGAGAAACAAAAAGCAGCATACGGATCGGAATCCTTTAATTTTATAAAATCCTCATGGCTGATCCATCTGCGCTCATTTTTGAATTTTCCATGCACGGCCATGTTAAAGGCTTTATGTACCAGCGGATCGAGTTCGTTATAAATTACGTGTTCAAACTTTCCGCTTTCTACTGCGCAATGTGTGATCGCCCCGCCACCTCCGAAAACGTCATATAAATTCTCACACGCAGGAATATGACTTATAACCCACTGTGCGATCTGATTTTTACTGCCTTTGTATGGCATACCGTAACGCATTTTTAACCTCGCTTTTAAAAGTGATTTATATCACTTCTATTTAAAATTATTTATTCTTTGCTCTGCCTCCTGGTAGATCTGCAGGAGGCTGTTATATTTAACTTTCAATAAGTCGTATTCTTTAGCCTGATTTAAAAGCTGTTCTGATAATCGCTTAAAATCTTTTCTGTTGTCGCAATAGCGTTGATTTGCTCCGGCTGTCTTAATTCCGGCGTGAGTTCCGGCATTGTCGGGCAACTGCACTTTGTTGGCACCTGGATCGTGTGACTGCTGCAACCTGTTAATACTAACAGTGTAAGCACGATCAATATCCTGCTTTTGATTTTCTGCATAAGATAAAACCTCATTTACTTTGTTTTTTAATTCTTTTTGCGTATCAATTTTTTTTATTAAATACTCGTTTTCTAATTGAAGTGATTTAATTTCGATTTGTTTAATCTCGTTTCTGTAGTAGTCACCAGATACTTTTTGACCAGTCATAAAACCTGTACCAAAAGTTACTACAAAAACAAACAAAACCGAAATTATTTTTAATTTGTCTGATATAAACATTTTATAACCCTTTTAAAAAATTACAAAATCTCTTTTGATTATAAGAGTTTATATTATCTACTACAAACAAAAATAAAAACCCCGTCACAAGACAGGGTAAAAAATCATTATTAACTGTTTTTCAGTATAGATAACGCCTGTAACAGCTGCAATAAAGAAACAAGATCGGATCTTTTGATTTGCTGGGCGTATTCAATCGCACGTTTAAGGCGGTTTTCATCAAGGCTATATATACTTTTCTTAACTTGATTTAGGTCAATCAGACAAAGACATAAATCACATAAAGCATGATTGCTGCTTTTAATTTGTGGAATAAATCTTTCTAATTCACGTTGTATTTTCAACTTAAAAAAAGCTCTCTTTCTGCTTTCCTGCGTGTTTCAAGGCCTTTTTGTCTGATTTTGACTTTCTCTCCGTCAACGGTTTTTGTAATATATACCCATCTAGGGAACTCGTCAGCGGCTCCTGCATAGTCACCAGCTTTAAGTTTTTTGTATAAAGTGGAAAAGATAAAAGCTGAAAAACCTAGATTAAAAATAAAACTGATACACGCATCAAATTGATTCTGATTCAGTGTTAAGTGATCGTGTTCTATTGAGTAATTTAATTTACTTTCAAATTTTTTGAGATCTTGCTTTAGTAAATTTTCAGCCTCGCCCTCTGTGATAACCATGCCTTGTTTTACATCTTCACCGCAGTGACCATATCCAACTGTGAGCTTATTTGCAGGACATAGATAAGA
>NZ_JBGVMC010000145.1:0-6143 GCF_045124615.1 Succinivibrio sp. | reverse complement strand
AAAGCCTTGTCATTATCCTGTTTTGAAATCCATACAGCATCAAGACCGAATGCAGGATCTTTTGCCTTGATTCCAGGAATATCACCAAATACCTGACCTGGATTGATTGCCATATCGCGCTCTGGCTGAATTTCTGCTTCACCAAAGGTTACGCCCATAAGGGTAATTCTGTAGAAGTTAGGACCTAAATCAAGGTTATCTCTGATATGAACAGGAGGCACAAGAAAACCAAGATCCTGAGAGAGCTTCTTTCTTACGCCCTTTACACGGTTTAAAAGCTCACCATTCTGGTTTTTATCAACCATCGGAATAAGACGATAACCAACCTCAAGACCGATTACATCAACCTCTGATACATCATCCCAGCTAAGTTCTTTCTGATCAGGTAGAGGTTTACCATCATTACCGAGTTTTGCAGTTTCAACATCCATTTTTGCCTGCATTTGCTTAGCATCGGCAATACGTTTGATAAGATAACCTATACCACCGCAGATTGATGCTAGCATCAAGAACGCAAGATGAGGCATTCCAGGAACAAGCCCCATTACTGCAAGAACTGATGAAACGATATACATTGTCTTTGGCTTTGAGAACAGATCTGATACAACCTGCTGTCCCATTTCTGACTCAGAGCTTGACTGACGGGTAACAATAATTGCAGATGCAACTGATAGTAACAATGATGGGATCTGAGCAACAAGACCGTCACCGATTGTCAGAATAGCGAAAATTGATGCAGCCTCACCAACAGACAGACCGAAATTGAAAACACCGATGATAATACCACCCACAAGGTTGATTATCATGATGAGAAGACCTGCTACAGCGTCACCTTTAACGAACTTTGAAGCACCGTCCATTGAACCGTAGAAATCAGCCTCTCTTGTAACATCGATACGTCTTTTTCTTGCTGTATCCTGATCGATAATACCTGCATTAAGATCAGCATCAATAGACATCTGTTTACCAGGCATAGCATCAAGAGTGAATCTTGCTGAAACTTCAGCAATACGGCCGGCACCTTTTGTTACCACCATGAAGTTGATGATAATCAAGATAGCGAAAACGATAATACCAACTGTATAGTTACCGCCCATCACAACGTTACCGAATGATTCGATAACCTTACCTGCAGCAGCTGTACCGTTCTGACCATTTAAAAGGATCACACGAGTTGAAGCAACGTTCAGCGACAGTCTTAGGATTGTTGTCAAAAGCAGAACAGATGGGAAAGATCCAAAATCAAGCGGTTTAGTTGAATAAATAGCCACCAGAAGCACAATCATTGATAAGGCAATGTTCAAAGAGAACAGCATATCAAGCAAGAATGGTGGCATAGGGAGCGTGATCATGGACAGACAGGCTAGAACAAGTATTGGGGTACCAACCTTGAACATAGAGATCTTCTTATAGGCAGTAGAACCTATAGACAGGCCTTTCATGACCTTATCGTTTCGTTTAGCCTGTGTAATAAAATCTGTAAAAAATGCAGGAAGTTTCAATTTATCATCCAAGTTCGCTTGTCAAAAATCCGATAATTGCATCAGCTAGCTACTTTCATGCAATAATTATGCCTTAGCAAAAAGCTTATCAAACTTCATTAAAATTTGAATAAGTTCTTTATATTCTTGCCACCTACCTCTATAAAATTCCTGCGCATAGGTGTGAATAACGACATTTTCAGGCAGTTTAGAATCACTTTTAATAAGTGAATAAAATCTAGGAACAAACACAAATTCAAGCCACTGCTCAAAATTCATGGTATCAAGAAAGAAGGGAGACTGACTTAAAAAAGCACTGTCATCAGGTCTGTTTTTTCCGTCAGACCAGATATTAAGCTTTCTCATTACAAGTTCAATTTCCTTTAAGGCAAGCTCAATTTGTTCAATCTTAGTGTTCATTTTCATAAAAATACTGTTCAAGAATAGTAACTGCAGCAAGAGAATCAATTGCGCCTTTATCTTTTGCAAGAGCTCTAAAACCGCCCTGTTCAAAGATCTGCCCTTTAGCCTCTTTTGAGGTTAGGCGTTCATCAACAAACTCGACTGGGATCTTGAATTTTTCCTTTAGTCTGTTGCCAAATTTTCTTGCTCTTTTAGTCATCAGTTGTTCGGTACCGTCCATGTTAAGAGGCAGACCGACGACAAATACACTAGGCTGCCAGTCTTTTACTGTTTTTTGCAGTTCTAGCTCATTTGGAATACCGTCTTTTGCTCTTATCTCCTTTAATGGATTAGCACTTTTTGTTACTGTATTACCAACAGCAGCACCGATATGATTAACACCAAAATCAAAACAAAGAACAAAACTCATACGTAAAATGTTCCGTTAATCATGATTCCGTTTCTTCTAGATACTCCAAGAAGTACGGATGAAAATACATTGTAAAGCTTGATTGATTCCATGATCTCATCACCTAATACCATATGAAGAGCATTAGCCTCAAGAGGTGTAGTGATTACCATTGGTAATTTTTTTGAGAATCTTACTCTTAAAAGTTCTGAAATCATCTGAACGTCAAAAGGACTCAGCCTTGAAGAGTTCTGACAAAGACCATCAAGGATCAGAAGATCAACGCTTGTCAGTCGCTCCCACTGAGAGTTCTTTTCTGCAACATCATAGTTTGTATCAGAAACAGATGGCTGACGTTTACGCTTAATCTCGTTTTGATTATTGATTTCAACATCTTTCCAGTACTCGTTGAGAACCTTGTTTGCAATACAGTTACAAAGCTTTGTTTTACCTGTACCTGGATTTCCTAGCAGCAGCAGTAAGGATGGTCTTGATGAAATTTCCTTTGCAGATGGAATTTCCTTTGCAGATGACAGAAAAGTTGGATTGATGCTTTGAGTAAAACTCTGTGCACACAAAAAAGCATCATGATTGCAGTTATCCTGAACAAATGTTTCAAATACATCCTTACTGTCTAAAATACCCTGCTGATAGTATGAATTAACAAAATTTTTGTGGTTCTCAAGACGCTGTTGAGCAATTTCTCTTGCAGCAAGCTTTGCCTCATATCTTCTGACTTTCTCAATATCAATTTTTTCTTCATTCATTGAATCAGAAAACTGCTTGCCTGACAGTTTTTCAATCTGCGATACAAGGGTGGAAAAAACGTCTTTTGCCTTACTCATTGAACTTCACTCTAAACAAATATGACGGAGAATTATATACATTATCATACAAGACAACAGAATATTGTTGCATATTCTTACAAAGAAAAAAATGCAATATATCAAATTACAGATAATGGATTAAAGACAGATTGGAAGTTGCAATAGTTCTGTAACTTTTTAAGCTCTCTTTATACACAAAAAATGTAACTTAAACTAACATCTGTATACTTTTGAAATATCCTGATTTTACTTGTAATCAAAAGGATATTTCACAAAACAGAATTATTTTTAACTAATAACTGCACTCTTTTCTCAGACATAACAGTTTTTTTAGAGAGCTGTTTTTTTTTAATATTTTTTTTGACAAATATCAACTAGTTATAAAAATGTATGTGAGATATATACAATGTAGTTGCAAAAATCAGTTTCATCTATAAAAAAAAGCATAAAATAAGTTGTTTTCAGAATTATTAAATCAAAAAAATAAAGTATAGAGAACTGAGGTATCATGAACATTCTTAGGAAACTTATACCTGTACTTTTACTTTGTGGAACCTATCAGGCGCAAGCAAATACAATCACCGTTGTGACAAAGGGTGCAGGCCAGTTTGGTGCATCCTTTTTATCAGCCTCTCACGACTCATTCAAGGCTGATCCTAGCCTTGTATATATAAAGGGCAAGAAATTTTCAGAAGGTGCTAAAAGAAATGTATATCCTGATGCCGATCTTACAGGAGAGGATAAGGAGCTTTTTAGCACCTACAGTCCAAGACTTAATGCACCTGAAAGATCAGAGCTTTACTACTATGGTGACAAACCACTAACAAAACGTGTCGGCGAAATAGATGAGGTAAGTAAAACATTTGCCTATCTTGATGCTCAAAGTGGTGTACTAAATGAACATGGTGTAATGATTGCTACATCAAGGGCTTATGTAAGGAATTTCAAAAAAGTTTCATACAAAAACGGCGGAATATTAAATGTAAGTGAACTTTCAAGAATCGCTCTTGAAAGATGTGAAAATGCAACTGACAGCATTAAAACCATCGGATCACTTATTGAAGAGTATGGCGTATATGGTGTTCCTTATATTATCTGTGTTGCAGATAAAGACACAGCCTATACAATGGAAATCCTTCCTCTTGAAGATGATAAAAAGGGTCTTTGGATTGCAAAGCGCATCAGTGATGGCAGTGTATATGTAAGTGCTGACAGCTTTAGAATTGATGATATCGATGAGAGTGATGAATCACTTATCATGCAGCCAGGCCTTATTCAGAAACTCAATGACAGAAAGATAGCAAAAACAAACAGCAATAAAAAGCTAAGCTGGATACATTCTGTAAGAGCATGTGAAAAAAGACCTTATTATTCACTTCGAAGAATATGGCGAGCCTCATGTATCTTAAATGCAAACTGTAAACTGTCAGCCTGGAGCGAGAGCTACCTTAAGAATAACTATCCCTTTGAAATAATCCCCGACAGAAAGGTAAGTGCTGAATTATTAATGCTTATTCACAGAGATACATTCAAAGGTACTGAATTTGATCCAAGTGCTACTCCATCAGGTGGTTTTTTCGCCTCACCTTACAGCTACAACCTTGAGAATGAAAGAGCTATCAGCACTACATCAACTGCATATACCTATATAAATGAGGTTTCATCCGATCTGCCTGTGCCTATCTGCCACTTTGCACTTAATACTCCTGCAGAAAGTGTTTTCATTCCACTTACAGTATCAGAACTACCTGATGCCTACTCAAAGGTAGACAGAAACAGATATGATGAAACAAAGCTGTACTGGGCTACAAACATGGTATCAACTCTTACTAAAGGTTATTACTACACCATGATTGATACAGTAAAGGTCAAGGCTCTTGAGCTTGAACAAAAGTCAAAAGCTACGATTTCACAATACTCAAAACTCTCGGCAAAGGACTTCACATCTTTGTTAAATGCCAACGCCATTGCATCTATTACAGGTATCAACAGTCTTTATCAGTTGCTTTTAGAGCAGCATGACAACGGCTACAAACTAAGATATGCGCAAGGTCATAATCCTAAATTCATACCTGTTGAGCGCTACAACAAAGAAGAGAATTTAAGGAAGGCAAAACAAAATGATTAAGGCTTTTACAATAAGTGCGCTTGTATGCTCACTTCTCCAATCAGCTTTTGCCTGCACAACAGCTCTTGTAACTAAGGGAGCTTCTGCAGACGGCTCCGTTTTTGTTACCCATTCAAATGATGGTTATACAGGAGACACCAGTGTAGTTTATGTACCGGCATCCGATCATGCTGAAGGTGAGAAAAGAGCTGTATATCCATCAGCATGTGCAAGAGAGCCATATCCAACATATAACACAGACTACACTCCAAGACTCAATGTCAAAGGAAGAGGTCCTGACTATCAGTTTAAAGGTGAAAAGGAAACACTGCCACTTGGCTATATTCCACAGGTTAAGCATACCTATGCCTATCTTGACAGTAACTACGGAATTATCAATGAGCATGGCCTTATGCTGGGTGAATGCACTGACTCATCAAGAAGAATAGGATACATACATCCTGATAAGACTGAAGGTATCTTTTACTCATCAGAGCTTGGCAGAGTTGCACTTGAACGATGTAAAAAGGCTCGTGAGGCTGTTGAACTTATGGGAAAACTCATTGATGAGTACGGTCTTTGGGGAACAGCAGAAACTCTTTTAGTTGCAGACAAGGAAGAAGGTTATGTTCTTGAAATGGCTCCAAACCCATCTGGTAAAGGTGGTTTCTGGGTAGCTCAAAAGGTGCCTGATGGAGAATTTTTCATTGCCGCAAACCAGTTTAGAATCAGAAGACTCGATCCTGAAAACAAAGATCAGATCTTCAATCTTGCTATGCTTGATGAACTTAAAAATCTTGGCTGGGCAAAATATGACAAGGACGGATATTTAGACTGGTTAAGATCAATTGATTCAAACGAATATTCTCATCCTTATGCATGTCTTCGCAGAGTCTGGAGAGGCCTTGATATTGCAG